>CAYQXG010000018.1:0-39072 GCA_964421525.1 uncultured Sangeribacter sp.
CAATGATTTTCAGAGGAATTCTGCGGTCTGATAGACCTCTTAGTGACCCCGGTGGGGCTCGAACCCACGACCCAATGATTAAGAGTCATTTGCTCTACCAACTGAGCCACGGAGTCATCTTTGTTAGTTACTTATCGGGCTTGTTTCCCGATTGCGAGTGCAAAGTTACAACATTTTTTTTATTCCGCCAAATTTTTCTGCAATTTTTTTTAATTCCCATATTGAAAATTGACCTGCAAGCCTCGCCATTCCATTTTTCAGCCTAAATAGCGGTTATTAACGTTTTTTTTATTAATTTTGCAGAGAAAAATGTAATTCTAAATTTTCTTCTTATTCCTCACGATTATGAACTATACTATAATCGACTTCATCTCGCTTTTAGGAGCCGTCTGCCTATTCCTCTACGGCATGAAGGTGATGAGCGAAGGCCTTCAGAAAGCTGCCGGCGACCGTCTGCGCAACATTCTCGGCATAATGACCAAGAACCGCATTATGGGTGTCTTGACCGGTATCGTCATCACAGCGCTTATCCAGAGTTCGAGTGCCTCAACTGTAATGGTGGTGAGCTTCGTAAATGCCGGCCTCATGTCGCTTGCACAGTCTATGGCTGTGATTTTCGGTGCAAACGTGGGCACTACGGTCACCACATGGATCATCTCCGCGTTCTCCTTTGAAATCAACATCTCCGACTATAGTATTCTTCTTCTCGCCATCGGAGTACCGATGCTTTTCATGAAGAAGAGCACCTACAAATCTTTCGGCGAGTTCCTGATTGGTTTTGTATTCCTTTTTATGGGACTTGACCTTATCAGTAAATATGTGCCTAATCTTCAGGAAAATCCGGAGATGCTTCAGTTCCTATCGAACTATACCTCCTTGGGATATGGATCGGTGCTGATATTCTTCTTTATAGGCATAGTCCTCACCATGGTGGCACAGAGCTCCGCAGCAACTTTTGCAATAACCCTCATCATGTGTTCGCAGGGATGGATCTCATTCACTCTCGGCTGCGCCATAATACTTGGCGGTAACATTGGTACGACCATAACCCCTATCCTTGCATCATTGAGCGGTAATCTCGCAGCAAAGCGCACCGCTATGGGCCACGTGCTCTTCAATGTGCTCGGTTCCATAATAGTATTGTGCATCTTCCATCCATTCATGAGTCTTGTGGCAGATATCACTCAATGGTGTAATGGCATAAATCCCCTTGATATTGACGCTGCCCAAGATTCCAAGATGGCGGGATCCACACTTCTTGACCCTGCCGGAGGACTCACTTCAAAAGCTCAGTCTGCCGTAGCATTCGGTCTTGCAATGTTTCCCACAGTGTTCAATGCATGCAACCTTCTTGTCATGATATGGTTCACCAATTGGTATGTCAAGATCGTTTGCTGGATCATGCCTGCCAAGCACAAGGACGAGGAGGAAGATTTCTCTCTCAAATACATCAATCATGGTCTCCTTCAGGCATCTGAGCTCAACATAACCCAGGCGCAGAAAGAAATTCAGATGTATGGCATACGCGTGGGCAGAATGCTTAATATGGCAGAAGAGATCATCCATCTGAAATCTGACAATCCCAAATATGCTGAAGTCTATTCCCGTCTTGAGAAATATGAGGATATATCAGACAAGATGGAGATTGAAATAGGCAACTATCTAAACAAGGTTTCGGAAGGGCGCCTCTCTCCAAACAGTAAGATGCGTATTGCAGGCATGCTCCGTATCATAAGCGAGATAGAATCGATTGCAGACTGCTGTTTCAACGTGGCAAAGACCTCTCAGCGCAAGCTCCAGAATAATGTGAAATTCCCGCCGGCAATCGAAGAGGAGGTTGATCGTATGTTCAGCCTTGTTGATAAGGCAATGGCGAATATGCTCGCTATCCTCAATGAAATGGAAAGTCCGGATGAATCTAAGATCATCACAGCCTACAATATCGAGCGGGAAATCAACAACTACCGTAATCAGTTGCGCGACACCAACATTTCCAATATTAATGCCCACCAGTATGAATTTCAGGATGGCATCTTCTTCATGGACCTCATTGGCGAAGCAGAGAAGATGGGCGACCTGGTCATCAATGTGGTGGAGGGTGTAAAGCACCAGTTCCGTGATGAAGAAAACTAATTAAGACGGGGTCTTAATTAGTTATTGGAATACAAAAGTTGAAGCTCCGGATGATAACACCCGGAGCTTCAACTTTATTATAGCGATGATTAATGTAATCTTATTTTGGCATCCGATTAAACATTACTCTCGTTCCACATTTCAGCAAGCGTAAGCTTCAAGCTGTTCGCGGAGGCGCTTGCGGGCGAAGAATATACGACTTTTCACTGTTCCTACAGGAAGGTCGAGTTCCTCAGCTATCTCGCTGTATTTGTAGCCTGCAACGTGCATATTGAAAGGAACACGGAATTCATCATCGAATGTGTTGAGAACAGCTGTGATTTCCTTCACTGCGATTGAACATTCCGGAGTCTCGAGAGCTGATTCCTGTGATGTGTTGAGGTGATAGAGGTCGTCGGTAGTGTCGACGATAGTAGCCTGGCGAACGTTTCTACGATAATTGTTGATGAAAATATTGCGCATGATTGTGAATACCCATCCCTTGAAGTTGGCGTCAGACGTGAATTTTTCCTCATTGTCGAGGGCCTTCAGAGTTGTGTCTTGAAGAAGGTCGGCGGCCGCGTCGCGGTCTGAGGTGAGTTGATAAGCGAAGCTAAGCAGGTTTGACTGGAGGTTGAGGAGATTTGTGCGGAATGAATTGTTGGATGCCATATTCTTGTTGTTTTTGATAAACCTGCTTTCGCAAATTTAAAGGTTAAAAAAAAATTTAAAATATTTAAAAGAATTGCTCTTTGCCTTTATAACATTACTGTTTTTTTAATTGTTTCGACAAATTTTTGCAATAACTGAAACATCCCCTAAACAATTTTGCAACACATTAAGAATTAACATGTTACATCAAATTAAATTAATATATCATTTATGAAACACGCTGAAATATGGCTGTAACAAATATGTAATAATATTGTTCAATGCCTTCTGTTTTCACTCATATCCTGAACATTCGCACAAGGCTGGATGTTTATGTGAAAATGACTGATTGATATGAAGAAAATACTTTTTATGCTGTTGGCTATGCTGGGCCTCAACAATGGTTGCATGAATGCCCGCGACAATAATTTTTCTAACACTGATGTAGATGGCTTTTCGAAATTGTTGCAAGATGAAAAAGTGCAGCTTGTAGACGTGCGCACCCCTGAGGAATTTGCCGAAGGTCACATACCCGGTGCACAAAACATAAATGTAAAGAGCAGTGACTTTGTTGCCTCAGTTGAAAAAAGACTTGACAAATCTGAACCGGTGGCTGTGTATTGCAGAAGTGGCAAACGCTCTGCGGAAGCCGCTGCAATACTCTCAAAAGAGGGCTACAAAGTCATCAACCTCTCTGGAGGCATACTGGCCTGGATAGATGCACACAATCCCATAGAATAGCGCACTATGATTACATAAAAATGTAGCGCCTGAGATTGAAATCTCAGGCGCTACATTTTTATAGCATCTTCAAAGTAATTGTTCGTATAAGCCTTATAGATTATTTATATTCGAATGGAATAGTCTGCCTTATATCTGTAGAGGAAGCTCCCACGAGCGCCTTGAATTTGCCGGGTTCTGCCACCCATTCATGTGCCTTGTCGTCGAAAAATTTCAGCTCCTCAGGTGTAATCTGGAATTTCACTGTTTTCGTCTCTCCCGGAGCCAATTTAACCTTATCGAAGCCTTTCAGCTCTTTGACCGGGCGTGGAAGCGACGACTTGAGATCTGATATATAAAGCTGCACGACCTCGCTTCCCTCCACATTGCCTCTGTTGGTTACCGGCATCTCAATCTCAATCTTACCATTCTCATCGAGAACCTTAGCGGATGCCACCGGTTTCCCATATTCAAAATCAGTATAGCTCAGCCCATATCCGAACGGGAACAGGGCAGGGATCTTTTTTGTGTCATGCCAACGATAACCCACAAGTATGTCTTCCATATAGGTTTGGGTAGGCTGCTCTTTTCCTTTCACCGCAGGACCTCCCTTTGCAGGAGAGTAGTCATAATCGGCAATAACGCCGGGATAAGATGCCTCACCATAATAGTTGGCGCCGCAGTCATTTAGTTTTACAGGGATTGAATAAGGAAGTTTTCCTGAAGGATTGACCTCACCACTGATCACGTCGGCGAGCGAAGCCCCACCCATAGTACCAAGATAAGACGCATGAAGAATTGCCGGAACCTTATTCACCCACGGCATCTCATAGGCATTGCCGGTAATATTTGCAATCACAACGTTGGGATTAACCGCAATAATTTCCTCTATCAACTGATTTTGTCCGAACGGAAGTTCATAACTTTCCCTGTCAGTGCTTTCGCAATCCTGCCAAGCATTCTTGTTGAGACCGCCTACATATATCACTACGTCGGCATCCTTAGCCATTGCAACTGCCTGTGCACGCAGGCTATCCTGCACTGCCTGCGGAATCTGATCCACATGGCCATACATTGGGCGACCAGCCACGTATCCCTGTGCGAACTTAACCTTGTCGCCATAGACTGACTGCAATGCCGATAACGGAGAAATATAGTCTTTCGTTTTAAGTTCAGAGCTTCCCCCACCTTGCGTCAGATTGCGCACCGCATTGTCGCCAACAACCAGGATGCTGCCATACTTTGACGGGTCGATCGGAAGAATACCATTGTTTTTCAAAAGCACAATAGATTCATCTCCAATCATCTTCGCAGCAGCATAATGTTCCGGTGTGCATTTACTACCGAATCCTTTGTCTGTATTCATGGCTGTACGGAATATAAGCCGTAATATATTGCGGGCCTTGTCGTCGACAACTGACTCAGGAATCTCACCCTCCTTAACCATCTGAAGGAAAGGATCGGCAAGATAATAGTTATTGTATCCGAAATTGCTTTCGCTCGTGAGTCCGTTGGTGTAGGAACCCATCTCGATGTCAAGTCCATTCAGGGCAGCTTCCTTGGTATCGTGTGCTCCACCCCAGTCTGTGACCACAACGCCGTCGAAACCCCACTCACCGCGGAGAATATCTTGCAGAAGCCTTTTGTTATGACAGGCATGCTGGCCGTCTACCTTATTATAAGAACCCATAATAGACCAGGCGCCGCCATCCTCCACTGCCTTCTTGAATGCCGGAAGATAAATCTCGTAGAGAGCCCTGTCACTTACATTGACATCAACTTCACCTCGCCATTGCTCCTGATTGTTAAGGGCAAAATGCTTTACGCAGGCTGCAACGCCGTTTTTCTGAAGTTCCTTGACATAGGGCACCACCATCTCACCTGCAAGATACGGATCCTCCCCCATATATTCGAAATTACGCCCGTTCAGAGGTGTTCGATAGATATTGACACCTGGACCAAGAAGAATATCTTTCTCGCGGTAAAGAGCCTCCTCTCCCACGCTCTTGCCGTAGAGGCCTGAAAGAGCAGGATTCCATGTGGCAGCAAGGGCTGTCAATGCAGGGAAAGCTGTGATCGAGTCGTTTGTCCAGTTGGAATATCCCCAATCGTTCCAGTTAATTTCCGCCCTGACACCATGAGGACCGTCGCTCATCCATATCTCGGGAATACCAAGGCGTTCCACTCCCGGGCTTGAGAACTTACTTTGCGCATGGCATAGCGCCACTTTCTCTTCAAGAGTCATACGGGAGAGAGCATCCTCAACACGTTTCTCTATCGGAGCATTCTTATCTGTGTAGACAGGAGCCGCGGCAGTTGCACTGAAGACAATGCCGATAACTGCCGGCGCCATAAGTATTGATCTTAATTTCATGTTATTTTGAATTGATTTTTACAGTTGCTTCCTTAAGACCGGGAGAAGTGGCCTTGACATTGACTTCTCCACTTTCTCCATTATTCTGAACTATAATGAGGACTTTGCCATAGAAGGCCTTCTTCTTGTCTGACTTGAACGGCTCCAAGGATATTGGCGAGCCATTGTCGGTGCCTGCATTGAAGCCGCAACCTTCCACTGCGAATTCAATCTCATTTTCAGCCCAAGGACAAAGATTACCATCTTTGTCAAGCACTTCCACTGCTACATAACTCAGGTCAGTACCATCTGAGTTTATTTCCGTACGATCGGGAGTAAGACGAAGAGCGTAGGGCTCTGACGCTGTCTTTACAATAGCTCTCTTCACCTCCTTGCCTTCCTTACGGCTTACCGCCTCAATCTGACCCGGAGCATAAGGAACGCGCCACCACACATGGTATGCATCTCCTTCGGGAGTCTTTGTTCCGAGTGACTCACCGTTGAGGAAAAGCTCCACTTCATCAGCATTGTTGAAGTATGCCCACACATCTACATCTTCACCCTCTTTCCAGTTCCAATGCGGGAATAGATGAAGCACATCCATATCGGGACGCCAGCGGCTCTGATACATATAGTAGGAGTCTTTTGGATTTCCTGCAAGATCAACAAGTCCGAAATAGGAACTCCTTGCAGGCCAGCCATAAGGTGTGGGTTCTCCAATATAGTCGAACCCCGTCCATACAAACTGCCCCATTATGAAGTCGTTGTCTTCAACGTGGCGCATTGTACCCTCATGAGTGTTACCCCAAGGTGCATGGCAGTTGTCGTAGGCAGAGCATGAGAAACTCTCATTATAGAAAGGCTTGTCCCAGCGTTCCGGCCAAAGGTTAATGCTGTCAGAAGGCATCTGGTAATAGCCGCGTGTCTGAAGCGCAGAAACGCTTTCAGTCACTATGAAGGGTTTGCCGGGGAAGTTATTTGGCACATCCTTAAACCAATCGTCATGATAATTGAATCCGATGATATCCAGAGCGCCCGATCGAAACAGATGATTCCCTGGATTAGGCTCGTTGCAACCTGCTGTCACAGGGCGGGTAGGATCCAATTCACGAGTCATGTCGGCAAGTTTGATTGTCAAAAGCGAATTGACACTCAGTGGCTCACCATCTTTTGCAAGCATATCAGCCCCATGCCCGAAGTTGAGAATAAGGTTTGCTTCTTCAAGCGAGAGGGTGTCGGCACTTGCATCGCTCCACTGCTCGAGCACCTCGTTGCCTATGCTCCACATAATGATAGAAGGATGATTGCGGTCGCGCACCACAAGATCAGTCAGATCTCTCTCATGCCACTCCGGGAAATAGCGTGAGTAGTCGTGAGAAGTCTTTTTCTTACGCCACATATCAAACGTCTCGTCCATCACCATCAGACCCAAAGAATCGCATAGCTCCAAAAGCTCAGGTGCCGGCGGATTATGAGAAGAACGTATGGCATTAGCGCCCATCTCTTTCATTATCTTGAGTTGACGCGTAATGGCAGCCTTGTTGACTACAGCGCCGAGTGCACCTGCATCATGATGCAGGCATACTCCATTGATCTTCATTCTTTCACCATTGAGAGAGAATCCCTTCTCCGCGTCGAAGTCCATAAAGCGGAAGCCTGTCTTTGTCTCAAAACGATCAATCACCTGACCCTTCACTATCACTTCATTGACAGTTGTGTAGAGCTTCGGATTCTTCACCGACCATAGGTCGGGATCCGCAACCGAAATTTTCTGGCTTAAGGTAACATCTTTTCCCGACTTAAGTTCAATCGGAGAAGAAGCATGAGCCACCTCTTTCCCTTCCGGCGAAATGATCTTAGTATCTAAGATTGCCTTAACCGACTTCTTTCCTGAATTCTCTAATGAAGTGATCACTGTAAGATCAGCCGACGAGGCAGTCACATTATCCTGACGCACAAACGTGCCCCATTGCTTCACATGCACAGGATCGAGAACGCGCAGCCAAACATGGCGGTAGATGCCACAGCCACTATACCATCGGGAATTTGGCTGTTCGGAATTGTCAACCCGCACAGCTATCACATTTTTTCCTGTTTTCACCCAAGGTGTGATGTCATAGCTGAAAGATGCGTACCCATAGGGGCGAGTCCCTAATTCATGACCGTTGATATAGACAGTGGAGTTCATATACACTCCGTCAAAATCTATGTAGATCTGTTTCCCCTTGTCTTCGGAGGGTATTGTGAAAGTCTTCCTATACCAACCTATACCTCCGGGCAATGCTCCACCGCCTGTGCCGGAGGGATTATCCTGACTAAATTCCCCTTCTATTGCCCAGTCATGAGGAAGATTGAGATTTCTCCACGAGGAATCATCAAGCGAACTGGTGGAGTATTCCTTGGAATCACCAAGCGAGAATTTCCATCCCTTATCGAAGTTGACTGCTCTCGAATCGGTAGCTGCAAGCATCGGCTGCAAGCATGTTGCCATGCATATACAGCCGATCACAAGTCTGATAAATAGTCTTTTCATATTTAAAATCAAAGTTTCACGCTAACTTTCGAACCTGAATACTTCACTTCCTGACCCTTTGCGTCGCGAGAATAAGCCACCGGAGTCGAGGGTGAAACCTTAATCACATTGAAAGTACGCTCCTTGAGCATTCCCGGGAATTCACCTTTACGATCGCCGATAGTCAGTGTGCCTGTAGCATTGTCGAAGCTGAACGGTATCATAGAATAGGCACCCTTCTCATAGTTATAGTTCAAGTTCTCATCCTCATACAGTGTGAACTCTCCGTTCTCGCCGGTGTAGACATATAGATTTATCACATCAGCCGGTTTTTGGTCGGTGTATTGGATTTCAGGACCGAACGGCACTATGGCACCGGAGCGCACAAAGAGAGGCATGCGGCTGTAGGGGGCATCTGCCACCTTGGTCTCGCCTCCGTCTGAAACAACCTTGCCGGTATAGAAATCATACCATATAGAACCCTTCGGGAAATAAACCTCCCTGTTGCGAGCATTGTATTCGTAGACGGGTGCCACGAGGAATGCATTTCCAAACATATATTGGTCGCTTATGTTGCGGGTCGCCGGGTCGGCAGTGAATTCCATAACCATCGGACGCATCACAGTGTAATCGTCAAAATGAGTCTTTCCTGCAAGCGAATAGATGTATGGCATCATGTCATAACGAAGATTGGTGTAATATACCACCGATTCATAAGCCGGATGATTTTCAGGAGCTATGTTGAATATCTCGCGGTAAGGCCACTGTCCGTGGGCACGGAAGAGGGGTGCAAAAGCACCAAACTGATACCAGCGTGTGTTAAGTTCCCTCCATTCCTTGAGATCCGGATTCTCCTTGCCGGTAGCCTGGTATTCATTCTGAGCCTTCACATAGCGATCTTCAACACAGAAGCCACCGATATCCATAGTCCACCATGGAATTCCGCTCATTGCAAAGTTAAGACCGGCAGAAATCTGAGCCTTCATGTCTTCCCATCGTGTTGCGATGTCGCCGCTCCAAGTCGCAGTGGAATAACGCTGGAGACCTGCAAATCCGGAACGAGTCAGAAGGAACACACGCTTGTCGGGGTCTACACCTCTTTGTCCGTTGTAGATGGCATCAGCATTAACAAGTGCATAAGCATTGAAATACTTTGTAGATGGTCCGAGCGCGGTCGGGGTTATTAGATCCTTGCGGTATTGCAGGTCGGTGCAGTCGCGGATATTCGGTTCCGATGCGTCCATCCACCATGCATCTATTCCAAGCGGCATGTAGTGGTCGTTGATCTGGTTCCAGAAAAGCTTCCGGGCCTCCGGATCGTATGCATCGTAGAAAGAACCCAGATAACCGGGACCTACCCAGTCGCGGATGCTGTCCTGGACAGGAAGCTTGTACATCCATCCTTTCTCATCAAACTCCTTATAATGGTCAGTGGTGACATAAAATTTCGGCCACACTGATATCATGACTCTTGCATTCATATCGTGGATAGTGTCTACCATTCCCTTAGGGTCGGGGAACCTCTCACGATCAAACTCATGGCTGCCCCATGAATCTTGTTTCCAGTGAAGCCAGTCTATCACAATATTGTCGATAGGAATTCCTCTGCGACGGAACTCTGAAAGAGTGGAAAGCACTTCTTCCTGAGTGTTGTATTTCTCACGGCTCTGCCAATAGCCCATTGCCCACTTCGGCATGATCGGAGCCTTGCCTGTGAGTGTGCGGTAGCCTGAGATCACATCATCCATATTGTCGCCGTAGACAAAATAGTAGTCTATGCCATCCTGCATCTCACCCCACCAGCTCATCTGCATCTGATCTTTAGGATCGCGAGGATTGTAGGCACGTAGGCTGCAATATGCCACACCACCGTTGGGTTCCCATTCAATCTTGATTGGTACACGCTTGCCGGCTTCAAGGTTTACTGAAAATTTGAAGCTATTGGGGTTCCATGCTGTGCGCCAGCGTTCCTCAACCACCTCCTTATTGTCGATGAATACCTTTTGATAGCCGGAATAATAAAGTATAAACTTATATTCCCCGCTTTCCGATGCTTCGATTTCTCCCTCATAAGTCACATGGCTTCCATTGAATTTGAAATCTCGGGGCAAATTGACAACGTGACCGAGATCACCTCTGATCAGATGCTCAAAGTAGATTGAGTCTTCACGTTGCACCAATGTCTCCTCCTCCGGATTTGCAGGAACGTAAGTTCCGGTCAGCGCACCTTCCTTGCCCTCCTTGTCATAGAGCTTGAAAACACCACCAAGCTGCTTGTAGCCATCCGGATTTCCCCAACGGCAGAGCGAGTAGCTGTCCCAGAGAATACCATAGTTGTCGGTCGAGACCACAAATGGCACTGAGACTTTGGTATTATATTGATAGAGTTCCTCGTTCTTCCCTTTGTAGTTGAACTCATCACTCTGGTGCTGCCCCAGACCATATATGCCTTCCTCTTCTGAGAGCGACTCAAATGCCTGACGCACGGTATAACCCTTTGTGCCTTCCACTTCAATTGGAGAGAACTCCCTTCCGCCATCGGCTTCAGCAAGGATCAATTTTCCGTTTTTGTCGAAAAATTTCACATCTCCGTTGCTGCGCGACACCGTCGCCTTCACTTCAGATGTCACGACCGACACGGTTGAATCCGTCTCTTCCACATCAAATTTGACATCCTCCTGCCTTGGCAATACCGCCAGGCTTGCGTCCGGAGCAAATTTCTTGTCGGGAGTGGCTGTAACCCTGATGATCTTATCACCGAAAACCTGAAGTCGCACCTTGTGCACATCATTTTCGTTGGCATTGTCGATATTGACAGTGATGCCGCTGGAATCCTTCTTGTAGCTTTGGGTTCCACAAGAGCCAAACATAGCTGTCACCAGCAGAATGGCTGAGAAGTAATGCAATTTCATATTGTTTATTAGTTATTTTTACACAGTGTAATTTGTTTCCGTGCCTTCTTTGTCTTGATAAACTGATGGGAGTATGCCGAATTCCTCCTTGAAATATTTACTGAACACCTTCGGACTGTTAAATCCGGTGCGATAGGCTATTTCAGAAACATTCAACTGGCTTTCCCGCAACAATTGCGCAGCACGTTTCAACCTTATTATACGTATGAATTCTATAGGGGTCTTCCCCGTGATCTGCTTGATTTTCTTGTAAAGGTTGACACGGCTCATGCCGATATGGTCGCTCAGATCCTCCACCGAAAGCTTTGGACTGTCAAGATTGTCGGAAACATACTTCACAGCTTTTTCGATAAACTTCTCATCGAGAGGTGTGATCTTGATAGATTCCGGCTCCGGATCCACAAGTGTCCTTGTAGCCCCCTTGTCGGTCAGATTTACAAGTTTCTTCATTCTGAGGCGGAGCACATCGAGATTGAACGGCTTGGTGATATAGTCGTCAGCTCCTACGGTCAGGCCCTCTATCTTCACCCCAAGATCATGTTTGGCAGTAATGATTATAAGAGGAATGGCCACTGTCTCGGGATTAGATTTCAATTGCCGGCATAATTCTATACCGTCCATGCCGGGCATCATGAGATCGGTCAATATAATCGACGGTGTGCGCTCCTTGATGCGTTCCAGAGCCTCATTACCGTCGGCTGCCACAACCACGTCGAAATCCTTTTCAAGTTCAAAACGCAACATCTCCGTCATGTCGGGATTGTCGTCGACAACCAACGCTATCGGAAGATCCTCCCCTTCAGTATACTCAACCTCATCGTCATATTCCTCTTCCTCGGACTTCTTGGTTTCATTTGTCACCGTCACCTCTTCGGCAACCTCTGTCCAGTCGTCGTTATATTCTTCATCCTCATCTTCCTTCTTGGCATAGTGATCGCTGTGCACTATGGGAAGGTCAATGATGAATACGCTGCCCTTTTCTACATTGTCGGTGACTCTGACAGTGCCTTGATGAAGCTTGACATATTCCTTAACCATGCTAAGACCGATGCCATTGCCAATCTGAACCTGAGAGTTGTCACTGTCGTTGGCCTGATAGAAACTATCAAAGATGAATTCCTTGTCCTTGTCATCAATTCCCTTGCCTGTATCGGCAACCTTTATGCGAAGCATCGGATTCTCATCACCAACCTGCTCAAGCGAGACATTGATACTTCCGTAGGACGGCGTGAACTTGAAGGCATTACCCAGAAGATTCATTAGTATCTTCTCAAGTTTATCCTCGTCAAATGCCATCATTATTTCCTTACGGTCGGAATAGAACAGGAAGTTGATTCGTTTACGCTCTGAAAGGCTCGTAAATGATTCGCACACCCGCTTGCTGAAACTTACCACATCCCCTTCCTTAGGATTAAGCTGAAGCCCGGTGACTTCATTCTGACGGAAGTCAAGAAGCTGGTTTACGAGTGTGAGCAGTCTCGATGCATTGTCTTTCAGAAGTGTCAGACGCTTGCGCTGACGTTCATTCTGTGAGTCTTTTATCATCTCGTCGAGCGGCGAGACTATAAGGGTAAGCGGAGTGCGCAGGTCATGACTTACATTCGTGAAGAAATCAAACTTAAGCTGATTGATCTCTTCCTGTTTCTTGCGTTCTTCTTCCTCCACTTTAATCTGGAAACGTTTCTGTTCCCTGCGGTTGATTAGCTTTATGCCACCCCATACTATCAGCGCCAAAGCCAGGGCATAGATTATAAATGCCCAAGGAGTTGTCCAAAAAGATGGGTTGACCTTTATCGAGATCTCAGCAGGGGCATCGCTCTCGAAGCCGTCGCTGTTGATTCCCTTCACAAGCAGACGGTATTTCCCCGATGAAAGATTGGTATAGGTCACGCTGTGGCGTCCCGGAGGCAATGTCATCCAATCGTCGTTATATCCTTCAAGCTTATACTGATAGGTCGTTTTTTCGGGAAGTGCATAGTTGTCGGTCGTAAAGTAGATGGTAAAGTCTTTGGTACCGTGAGGCAGTTGGATTTCGCCTCCGTCATGAAGAGCTTCTTCCAATATTGTCTTACCCATCTTTTTGTCGCCGGGATGCACTATCTTGTTACTAATGTAAAGGTCGGTGAAAATAATCTTGGGGTTGACCGAGTTGTATTTGATCTCTGCGGGTATAAACCGGTTGGCTCCGTAGAGTCCGCCAAGCAGTATCTCTCCGGAAGGAAGTTTTGCAAACGACCTCTGGTTGAAATCGCTGTCCATGAGTCCGTCTTCCGTGTCGTAGTGCCTTGCCGACAATTCCAGTTCTCCGGAAAGGTCGGAATAATTCACTTTTATATTGGTCAGGATTCTTCCTTCGCTGACCCACATGGATCCACCGTTGTCTTCTATTATGCCGGTGATATAATTGTGGGTTTTCCCATCGAATGTCTTGACCTCCGTAACCGAGGGATGTGTGCGGTCAATCACCTTAAGTCCTTGTGAGGTGCCGACCCACAACAGGCCTCTTGAATCTTCGAAAATCTGCGATATTTTCCACCCGGTTGTGTCAAACTTCTTGTTGAGATCCTTTATCTCGTGCATTTGTCCGTCAGCAGGATCAAAATAGTCGATACCTCCGCCGTGGCCGAAATATGTTCGTCCATCTTTCGACTTGAGGCTCATGGTCAGATAATTCGACCTTAGACCGCTGTTTGTGTCGGTGAATTGCTTGATTTCGCCGGTGACCGGATTGTAATGAAACGCTCCTGCACCCAACGACGCTATCCATAGTCCTCCGTTACCGTCGCTTGCAATAGACCATGCATAGCTGGTGTCGAGAGGTGAACCTGTTTTGACACTTTCAAACTTTCCGTCGCGCACTCTTCTGAGTCCATAAGCGAATGCACCCACATAAAGTGTGTTGTCCTTTCCCATGACAAGGCTTGTGATTGCCCCGGGGGCATCACCCTCCGATGGATCAACCACAGGATATTTCTCACCGGTGACAGTGTTCCATCTCCACAATCCGGAGCTGTCGGTTCCTACCCACACCCAGTTGTCACGGCCTGCAAGCATGCAGTTGACGTCAGGGAACTCCTCAAGTTCAAACTTATTGACACACTCGTTGGTAGTGAACAATCCCTTTTTGTAGGTTCCTATCCAGATTGTGCCTGCATCGTCGTCGAGCAAATAGGTAAGAGTATTTTTATATGTAGGATCCTTAGGAGAATCGGCTGTCACGAAATGAAGCTCATCTCCGATTT
Source organism: uncultured Sangeribacter sp. (assembly GCA_964421525.1). GTDB lineage: Bacteria > Bacteroidota > Bacteroidia > Bacteroidales > Muribaculaceae > Lepagella. The sequence goes on from CAYQXG010000018.1 coordinate 14,503, forward strand.
TTTCAACTCTTTCGAGACCGTGGTTATCACGTGCTATCCAAAGGTCACCCTTGGAATTCTGGTAAATATGTTTGGTGTTTCCGTGTTTATCCTTGATCTTATCCGATATCCATTCCCCTTCGTTACCATCGTAAAGGGCAATAATCAACGGAGAATAGAGCCAATATCGGTTGTTTTTATCCACAGCCAGCTGGAATGTCTCTTTCCTATTTACGCTTAACGCCTTGTCAGGCTTGACTTGCTCTATAATCTTATAGGAATGAGGGTCAATCCAGGTCAAGGTTCCGCTTTCATCTACACACACGGGAGAACCGTACTTGTTGAATACGATGCATGTCACGTTGTAATCCTTATGCGGTTTGTAAGACGTTTTGATAGCCTTTTCGGTTCCGCCGGGAATCTTGTAGATGCCGTCATCGGCCATTGCAATCCAGATCGAGCCATCTTTGTCCGATTCCATATCTGTGATTTGGCCGTCAGGAATACCTGCTTCCATAAGCACCTTTTTCATGTTGGAGTTTTCAGTGTGTGTCATGGGATCGTAGATTCCATAATCACTCTCACTCTTGATCCATAGTCTGCCCTGGGAATCCTCACAGATCTTAGATATATAGCCGTTGATAAAGGTAATGGAATCCGGCTTCTGGCTCTGTGCCGGAGTCACACTGTAACCGTCAAACCGCACAAGGCCTGTGGCGGTCCCCACCCACAGCATGCCGTTGCTGTGGCGGTGGATAGTCGTGATCAAATGGTTGTACGACCCGGGAATTGCCTCTAAATGATGGTCTACCTGAGCCGAGACTGCCTGCATCGGATCGACGAGCCCGATTGCAAACATCAACAATGGGAATATAAGTTTTTTTAGTGTCATGAGCTTAGATTTTCAGTAGCGTCAAGCTGATTCTGGTCTTTGTAAATGCAAAATAAATGAAAGTATCGCAAATATACAACTTTTTTGCGTAAGAAAAAAATATACGATTTGTTATATATCTATAGCAATCAACTTATTTACACACACTACAGATAACATTTCTATCTTAAATTATTAACATTTTCGCCCCTGTATATAATAAGATAACCAACCACTTATCACATCTCATCACATACGAAGACGGCATATCCCTACGTTATATTGAAGTCTCCACTCTTTGCCAAAGGAATGGAGACTTCATTTTTTTGCAATTCTGCGAATTATTAATTATCTTTGCATTGACTTTTGTAAACATGATTGTAATTAGACATTATATGAAATATCGAATAAGCTACATAACATTAATACTGCAATTTTCCATCTTCTGCTTGCTGGCAAGTTGCGGCGGCGCGCAGGTGCCTGACAGGAATGTTGAGGATGCCGATGGGATTCCAAGAATCACACCGGATTATACTTCCATAATAATTCCACCGAACATCGCCCCCATGAATTTCGAAATTGATATCCCGGGCGAGGATTTTGTTGCAAAAGTGACTGGAGAAGGAGGAATGTCAATAGTCTCGAACGGAAAAGTTATCCAATGGGACATGAAATCATGGCATGAACTGCTCGAGGCATCGAAAGGGAAAGACCTGAAATATGAAATCTATGTAAACAACGATGGCAAATGGAAATTATATAAGTTCACAAACCACGTTGCCATGGAGCCTATCGACACTCACCTAAGCTATCGCCTGATTGAGCCTTCCTATGTGCAATACTCCGGCATGACAATCAACATGCGCGACCTCACATCGTTTGACGAGGAAATTGTCTATAGCACCCCCTCTCCTTGCGATGAACGCAGGGGGCAATGCATTAATTGCCATGTGCCACGCAATCAATATAACGACAATAGTTCGCAGTTCCATGTCAGGAGAACCAAAGGTGGCACTGTAGTCATGGCCGGAGACTCTGTCAGGAAAGTCAACCTAAAGACCGACAGCACTATTTCTGCAGGTGTTTATCCTGCATGGCATCCTACACTCGACCTTATCGCTTACTCTACAAACGACACAAAACAAAAGTTTTTTACTAAAGGTGAAAGGAAAGTCGAAGTCTACGATGACTCTTCCGACATTATCCTCTACGATATGAAGACCCACGAGGTGAGGAATGTAGCCAACGACTCCAATTTATTGGAGACTTTTCCGGGGTGGAGCGCCGACGGCAAAAAACTATATTATTCGGTTGCCCGATACCCGGAAGGGGTCTCAGACGGAAACGTGGTTGAAAAATATGACCAGATACGCTATGACATCGTCAGCCGTGATTTCGACCTCGCTTCGCGGGTTTTTTCAGAACCCGACACTGTTATATATGCCTCAGCCGACAGCTTGAGCGCGCTATGGCCTCGTATATCGCCTGACGGCAAATATCTTCTATATTGCCAGGCTCCGTTCGGCACTTTCCACATCTGGCACAAAGACAGCGATCTATACATGATGGATCTTTCTTCAGGCAAAACGCGGCCACTGAAAAATGCCAACAGCGACGACACCGACAGTTACCATTCATGGTCATCCAACTCAAGATGGGTGGTATTCAGTTCCCGACGTGATGATGGATCATACACCCGTCCTTACATAATTTACATCTCAGCAGACGGGAAAGATTCGAAGGCATTCGTTGTGCCGCAAGACACGCCGGCATATTATAGGGATCTAATGAAATCTTATAATGTTCCGGAATTTTTCAACGGATCATTCAAGGTCGGTCGTTCCAAGATCATTAACGCACTTGATCACGACCCGATTCCGGCAAAGTTCAAATCTAAGCGATGAAAAAGACAAACAAGCAAAGTTCCAAAGGATCTGGGAAACACCCTGATTCTCAGAAATATCTAGATTCCAAGATTCCACGTAAAACGGAAACCGGGAGATGGAAAGACAGGCTCTCCCCTGCTGTGATATGCGTGGCCGCGTTCATCATCTTCTGCTATTTAATGCTCCCCGTTAGAAACGGATATATGCTTCACTGGTATGATGAGATGTCTCTTTTTGAATCCACGCGGTTCTTCTTCCGGCAATGTCTGTATTATCCCGGTGGACTAATCCGCTATGCCGGATCGTGGCTGACTCAATTGATGTATTATCCCATCTTGGGGTCTGCCGTTTTGCTGGTGTTCTGGCTTCTTACTGCTTGGCTTACAAAAAAAGCGTTTCGCCTTCCCCCGGCAGCAATTCCCCTTGCATTTATAGTGCCGGTTGCAATGATGGTTTCGATAGTGCAGATTGATGATGCATGGCTTTCAATGAGATCTGTAGGATATTTGTATTCGAACACGATCAGCTATCTTTTCACAATCGCAGCCGTCTGTCTCTATCGAATAAATGAAAAAAAGCCTTATATTGCTGCCTCCATATTGCTGCTGACTGCCTGTTGCTACTTCATAGCCGGGTTTTACGCACTTTTTGCCGCATTCATCGGCATAATCTTCATGCTTGCAGATAGCATACTAAGCAAGAAATACATTGGTTTTGTACTATCTGTCCTGATCATCGCTGTTATCTTGGTAATCCCTCATGCATATTACACTTACTTCAACGCCACCACCGTAGATAACGACTATCTCTATCTGAAAGGGCTTCCTGATTTCTTGATGGAATCTTTCGACCTATACTTGTGGATTCCTTTCATAGTTGCCACCGCATTTCTGCTCTTGCTCTCCATATTAAGTGCTTTCCGCCTAATCCCCTCTGACCGCTGGGTGATGTGGGTCAGCTTCTCCGCACTACTTCTGAGTGCAATATGGTGCTTCAAGGCCGACAGGAAAAACGAGCAGATCAGAGCTACAGTTGTGATGCTCCGCCATCTTGAGAATAACAACTGGGAAGGTATGACAATGGTGATGGCGCGTATAAAGGAACCTCCAAACTACACCATGCGGTTTCTGAATAATTTTGCTCTTGTGAATCTTGGAGCAAAGGGGGAAACCCTCGACAACGTGAAGCCGAGAAATAAGGATCCGCGCCATGCTGAAGGGTTCAGTGTAACTGCCTACGTCAACATCCCCATCAACTATTACAATGGTGATTTCAATGAGTCCTATCGTTGGGGTATGGAGCACAGTGTGCAATATGGGAAACGTGTTTTCTTCCTGAAATATATGATTAAGGATGCGTTGCTCAAAGGCGAGATTGACCTCGCAAAGCGCTACAACGACATCCTGCTCAAGACATTGTTCTACCGCAAATGGGCTAAGGAGATGAACCGTTATATCGAAGATCCATCGCTAATAGAGACCAACATTGAGTTCCAAAGCATTCTCGAACTCGCCAAATCGCAACAAAATAAGGATAAGGAACCGATCAATGAATAAGTTAAGACTTGACATAAGGTTTGCCTGGCTGTTTCTGCTAATTCCTCTGTTCTCAGGCTGTGTGAAAAATGAATTCAAGATAGAATTCCAGTTTCCGAAAGATTTTTTCGGCAATTACATAGTGAGGTATTATGCTCACGATTCAAGAGGGGGAACTTGGATTGAACAGACCGCATCCATTCAAGATGGCGTGGCATTCGTCGACGGCATAACGCGCCTGCCCACGATTGTCTACATCTACGATGCATCCTCAGACTCCAAATCCACTGCCATATATGTGGAGCGTGGCGATAAAATAAAGATTTCGGGAGAAGGAAACGATATGTCGTCTTGGACAGTCACCGGCAACAAGACTTCAGAGCGATGGAGCAGCTGGCGAAAAGAGAATAAGATTGGATCTGCCGACAACTCCAGACTTGAAAAACACATCGATGAATTCGTCAAGAAAAATTCCTCCGACAAACTTTCCGCTATAATTATGCTTATAGAATGGAATCGGCGTGAAAACCCTGAAGGATTTCTAAAGTTATGGAATTCCATCAGTAAGGGAGCACGTTCTCAGGAAATCATTGAGATGTGTGGCGCAACCGATCTGTTGGGGGTGGAATTCACAACAAAAGCCGATGGCAATCTCGCAAGTGCCAAAGATCCGAAGTTCAATAAGGTTGTGTTCCGTTCGCGCGACAATGGTGTCGACACATTAATTTTCAATAAAGTGAAGGGGACTCTCCTATACTTTTTCACCGATAATAACTCTGCACGGCACGAAACCGCTGATACAATCAGAAACCTGTCTAAGGCATTCCCCGACTCGCTGAAAAGAATAATTTCTGACATCGCCGTTGATTGCGACAGTATGACCTGGACAATGGCAATAAGGAACGACTCAATCACCGGAGTAGTTAGGGCTTGGCAACCCAAAGGCATTGCTGAGGACGAAATGGTGAAACTCGGCATTGTGCGTATTCCATGGTTTATCGTAAAAGATAAGGATGGCAATGAATCTTACGCCGGCGACGACCTTAAGAAAGCGGCAGATCAATTCCGTAAGGAAATGAACAAGACAACCGCAAAGAAAACGGCAACCGGCAATGCCGTGACCTCAAAATCCGATACCACTAAAAATAATAAGAAATAATGCTTACCAAAGTATATTCCGCTGCCATTTCCGGTATTGATGCAATCGTCGTCACCATTGAGACTGCAGTGCAGAAAGGCACCACATTCAGCATCGTTGGACTTCCGGACACAGCCGTCAAGGAAGCCTACACACGTATCACCACTGCGCTACAACAAAGCGGAATAGGATTCCCCCATAAAAGTACAATCATAAATCTCTCTCCTGCCGACGTAAAGAAAGAGGGGGCTGCTTTCGACCTTCCTATGGCTATTGGGGTGTTGGCTGCAAACGAAAAGGTACCGGTAGATCATCTATCCGACTATATGATTATGGGAGAACTTTCACTCGACGGTTCAGTTCTGCCCGTCAAGGGAGTTCTGCCTATGGCTATTAAGGCAAGGGAGATGGGATTTAAACGATTGATAGTCCCCGAAGCCAATGTAACAGAGGCTGCTGTTGTCAACCGGGTTGAAGTGTTCGGAGTGAAAGATCTCGCAGAGGCTGTCGGCGTGATTGCCGAGACTTCCGACTTGAAACCTACCGTAATAAACACCCGTGAGATATTCGCTGCAGAAGCAGAGAACTACGATTTTGACTTTTCCGAGGTTAAAGGCCAAGACAGCGTGAAGCGGGCTTTTGAAGTGGCATGTGCAGGTGGCCACAACATATTGATGGTTGGTCCTCCGGGAGCAGGAAAGTCTATGATGGCAAAACGCCTGCCCTCCATTCTGCCTCCACTCAGCATGGCAGAAGCATTGGAAACAACTAAGATTCACTCCGTGGCCGGGAAACTGCATCGTGGCTCGATGCTGATGACCAAGCGGCCCTTCCGCACTCCGCATCATACGGTCTCCCCGGTTGCTTTGGTCGGAGGTGGCACAAACCCCATGCCCGGCGAGATATCGCTTGCCCATAATGGAGTGCTTTTCCTCGATGAATTCCCGGAATTTTCCCGCTCAGTGTTGGAAGTGCTCAGGCAACCGATTGAGGATCGCACCATCACTGTATCGCGTGCGAAATACACAGTAGATTACCCAGCTTCGTTTATGCTTGTTGCATCTATGAATCCTTGTCCTTGCGGCTATTACGGACATCCGACTAAGAAATGCACCTGCCAGGCGGGGGCAGTTGCAAAATATATGAACCGTATAAGCGGTCCGCTCCTCGACAGAATAGATATCCAGTGCGAGATAGAGCCTGTTGCTTTCGACGACATGGCAAACAAGGCTCCCGCCGAGTCAAGCAATGCAATACGCGAAAGAGTCATCAAGGCAAGGGCAATACAAAATCTCCGTTTTAAGGCAGAAAAGGGCATCTACAGCAACGCCCAGATGAATTCCCGGCTCCTTCATGCCTACGCATGGCCCGACGAGCAAGGACTCGCCAAACTGAAGGAGCGCATGACCAAGCTGAATATGTCGGCACGTGCCTTCGACCGCATACTGCGCGTAGCACGCACCATCGCCGACCTCGAATATGCCGCCGCAATGCCGGCTGAGGAAGCCGTCACAGCTCCCGTCCTAAGCCGCCACATCGCCGAAGCCATCGGCTACCGCGCCCTCGACCGCGCTTCCTACGGCCAGATTTTCTGATAGTGTGCACACTAAAGTTTGCATCCGAAACAAAAATAAGTCTGCGAAAGCTCTCCACAAAGCAAATTTTTGTATAAGGCCTGAGCTTCAGCGAAGGTAGGAGTTTAAACTTGAGCCTCTGCGAAGGTAGGAGTTTAAACTTGAGCCTCTGCGAAGGAAATGAGTATTAATCTTTAAGTCGGAATTGGATGAGTAGAATTTGGACAGGAAATAATCGAGCCTCATGGCATGATTATACTTCTCGATGCATGTACCATTTCACTTTGCTTAAGCATCCGGATTGTCCTTCTTTTGGTAAGCTGGTGGGAGATTGCCACTTGCCGATCGGGAGTCGTGGAAGTTCCTATGTCTGTGCCTCCGAAATAGGAAAGGCTATAAAGGATAGTCTTCGTCAAATCTCAAATATCCATTCGGCTCTACGTCTCTTACAGTATGCCCTTATGCCTGATCATCTACATATTATTCTTTCAGCAGAAGATTGCCTTGATGAAATCATCGGTAGGAAAATTGGAGCATTCAAAGTGGCTGTAAACAAAAGAAGCGGAGTTTATCAAGTTTTTGAACGAGGATTCAATGACCAGATTTTGACGAAGTCAAGAAATCTGGATGTCATCTATAGCTATTTACGATCGAATCCATACCGTCTTGCTGTGCGACAGGCGAATCCTGATTTCTTTACCAGACGCAATAACCTGATTATCGGAGAAACTCCATGTCATCTCTATGGAAACCTCCATCTTCTCGACAATCCTTTCAAGGAGCAGGTGATAGTGCATAGAGCAGATAATGAAGAAATGCATTCATCCAACAGGGATAGATGGATGTATACAGCAGGCAATGGGGGTGTGTTGGTATCCCCATTTATTAGCAAAAGAGAAAAAGAAATCAGGAAAGAGGCTGAATTATTAGGAGGTCGTTTCATTCTTATCACTAATAGACCATTAGAAGAAAGAGAAAAACCGTCAGGAAAAGACTTCGATCTCTGTGCCGAAGGACGCATGCTGATTATTGCTCCGCAATCCCCTTTGGATTTCTCCCGCTCAGCCTGCCAGCAGATGAATGCTCTCGCCAATCATATAGCATCTCAATTATTTGGCAAAGCGCAGTAGCTTCAGCCAAACTAAGATCAGCAAGATATATTTGAAAAAGCGAAGAAGGTGTTGCAGAACCTCACCCTCTCACAAATATAAAATTAGCAATCTTTATTTCGGAGTTTTTGTATGTTCTTCTTGTTGTAGGCTTCTCCTCTATTTAGTAAGTATTCAAAATTAACCAAGTTGTCTTCAATTTCAATATAGACGAAAAAGGCCCTTTTATCTCCAATCCGAATCCGATATACACTATTTAGAGACTCGATCTTTTTACAATTAGATATATCATCGATTGATTGAGCCAATTTTACGTTATCTATCGCATCTATCACGGATTTAAGAATTTTTCCGGAAAGCTTTCGCACTGCTTTTTCAAAATCCTTCGAATAATCTACTTTCATTTCCTGTGCTGATCGAGCCAGTTTTCAAAGTCTTTTTTTTCACCAGTGTTTAGCATCACTTTGCCCTCAGGACGAGTTGATACGAGATATTTGTAGACTTCAGCATCATCCATATCCTCACTTTCGCGAATGAGCAGGTCTTCTATATATTTTTTTAGATTTGTTCCCATAGCAGTTGCTTTCAGATTGAGGGTCTGAAACACATTTTCAGGGATATCTATTAGTTTTCTTCTGGTGGGTATCTTTGCTGTAGTTTCCATATTAAACTTGTTTATACGCAAAATTAATTAATATATATGATATATACAACAATTTCAAGAAGATTTTGTATATTTTTGGCCCCCTTTGGTCAAATCTTATAATCGTATTTCATGAACCGACGGGCGCAGTTCAGTTGCTCTTTACGCTAAGGATGGAAATATCTGGCTAAACCAAAGTTAGATAGCTGAACTTTTTGCCACCTCCAAGCAAACCATTAGTCATCATGTAGGCAATATATTGAAAGAGAATGAATTGAAAAGATATTCAGTTGTTAAGTAATACTTAACAACTGCTTCCGATGGGAAAGAATACAATGTTGAGTTCTACTCTCTGCAGATGATTATAGCCGAAAGAATAATAATGAAGGTTCAAGAAGCCGATGAAGATGATTTGTAGGAGCTTTAATTGCTACAGACGCAGATTCTTTTTCCACCTATGATTTGCTCAAAAGGAAGATTATCACTATCTTTGCAATCTCAGTATGATTCAACGATAACAATATGTCAGAGAATAAGCAGCCGGAATATACATACTACGCCTTTATCAGCTATAACTCCAAAGATCTCAAATGGGGTAAGAGACTTCAGCGAAAGCTGGAGCATTACCGTATGCCGGCTACCTTATGTTCAGAAAAAGGATGGAAACGGAAGCCGATAAATCCCGTTTTCTTTGCACCAACCGACATTCAGCCGGGTGGACTCACTGATGAGCTGAAAGGCAGGCTTCGTGCTTCCAAAAACCTCATCGTCATTTGTTCTCCAAATTCCGCCAAATCGGAATGGGTGGGAAAAGAGATAGAATATTTCCATGAACTCGGGCGGGATGGCAGTATCCACTTCTTCATCGTAGACGGCATCCCAAACAGTGGAGATGATGCCACCGAGTGTTTCAATCCCATAATCAAAAAACTCTGTTTACCGGAGATTCTCGGTGCCAACATAAATGAGAATATCTACCGATGGCGATGGCTTAATCGGGAACGGGCTTACGTACAGCTTATCTCGAAACTTCTCGGTGTTGAGTTCGACTCCATCTGGAATAGACACAGACGGCAACTAATAGCTAAGATTATTGCATGGGCTGCAGGTTTATTGGTTGTTATCGCGGCAATGCTTCTGATATGGAAAAGCAATCAGCCGTTCGATACAAATATCAGTATAGAGGAAGCAACTATTCACAATCCCGATTTGCCTCCGCTGCATGATGCGGTCGTAACGTTGCAACTTGATGAGGAAACAAAAAGAGACACTATCTCACATGAAGGGGAGACAATAGATTTTATAAATATCCCCCATAAGTTTCTTCGAAAAGATGTGAGGATCACCTTCTCATGTCCGGATTTCATTCCTTTGGATACTGTGGTGACTTTGACTGAGGAAGTAATCTTGAAAATAAACCGGGATCCTTCTGTGTATGGAAACATACGGAAGAGACTTTGGCTATGGAAAGAAGAACAGGGTGTGCCCGATACGAAAGTGAAAATAGACCGATGGGAAACCACATCAGATTCTGATGGTATGGTGATGATGACCATACCCCTTGAATCGCAGAAAGAGCATTACATAATCGAGATTCCCTCCCGGAACGTGACTGACACCGTTTTCATGCCCTGCGCCGAAGGCCAGATAATAGAGTTGGAATAATATATGAAACGAATCTTACCTTTTGCATTGCTTATGACTGCGGTATGCAGCTTTGCCGCCATAACCCAGACCGGTTATGTCAAGACCCGTGGACGTTTGGGCAGCAATGGAAAGGTAATTCCCGGCAAACGGCTTGGTGCCGCGACCGTTGTCCTTCAGAACGGCAGCTCGGTCATATCGAATCAGTCCGGGGATTTCAGTTTGTCGTTGCCGGCAAACAAGTTTTATCTCAAGGATGTCAGGAAGAACGGTTATGTGGTTGCCGACCCTGACATGCTGTCAAAGCAATATGCATGCAGCGGGAATCCGTTGGTCCTGGTCCTTGACGAACCGGCAGGGCAGCAGGATGACAAGCTTGCAAGCGAACGCAAGCTCCGCCGGAATCTCCAGAAGCAGCTGCAGCAACGTGAGGAGGAGCTCGAGGCATTGAAAGAGGAGAACAAGATAACCCGGGAGCAATACCGCGAGGCGTTGCAGAAACTCTATTCAGACCAGGAAAGCAACGAGAAGTTCATCGCAGAGATGGCGGAGCGTTATTCAAGGATTGACTTTGACCGGCTCGATGATTTCCAGCGTCAGATGGCCGAGTTCATACAAAACGGAGATTTAGTCAGGGCAGACTCCCTTCTACGCACAAAAGGCAGCATGGCAGACCGCGAGGCGGAGATCAGGCGCATGCTTAAGGCCAATGCCGAGGAGGAGAAAGAACTTGCCGGAAGGGAAAAACTATTGAGCGAGAGTAAGAAGACCGCTGAGGTGTTATTGGCAGACTTCGGTGACGACTGTTATAACAATTTTGAACTGTGCAAATTAAAATTCGATAACGATTCTGCGGCGTATTGGCTTGAAAAACGTGCTGAGCTACTGCCCGACAATGTTGATTATCAACTAAAAGCAGGTAATTTCGTAAGCGAATATTTGGCAAAATACTCCTTGGCTCTTGATTATTATAATAAAGCATTGCAGCTTGCCATAGATCAGTACGGCGAGGCTCATCCGGATGTGGCAACATGCTACAACAATATCGGAGGGATATATTCCAGTCAGGGCGACTATGCCGACGCTTTGGAATATCATGGGAAGGCTCTGAAAATCTGGTTGGAAACACATGGTTATAATCACTCGGATGTAGCATTGAGCTACAACAATATCGGATCTGTATATTCCAGTCAGGGAAAATATGCCCAGGCTCTGGAATATTATGAGAAGGCTCTGAAAATCCTGTTGGAAACATTCGGTGAGAATAATCCGCATGTGGCAAATTGCTACGTCTGTATCGGATTTGTATACTGCAGTCAGGGAAACTATGACCGGGCTCTGGAATATTATGAAAAAGCTCTGAAAATCCAGTTGGGCATATTGGGAGAGAATCATCTTAAAGTTGCAACGAACTATAACAATATCGGAGGTGTATATTCCGAACAGGGCAACTGTGCCCGAGCTCTGGAATATTATGGGAAGGCCCTGAAAATCCGGTCACGTATATTAGGAGAGAATCATCCGGATATGGCTACTTACTACAACAATATAGGACTTGTTTATGAAAAGCAACGTGATTATGCAAAGGCTTTGGAATATTACGAGAAGGCCCTGAAGATAAGGTTGGAAACATTCGGTGAGAATCATCCTAATGTGGCAAAGTGCTACAACAATTTCGGTTGTATATATTCCATACAAGGCGACTATGCCAAGGCTTTGGAATATTTGGGGCAGGCTCTGAAAATCAGGTTGGGAACATTAGGTGAGAATCATCCGGAGGTAGCAAGCTGTTACAACAATCTCGGATTTGTATATTACGGGCAAGGCGAATATCCTAAGGCTTTGGAATATTATGGGAAAGCTCTGAAAATCTGGTTGGGTATATTCGGTGAGAATCATCCGAAGGTCAAGACAGTCAAAGATAACATTGATTATATTAAAAATAAATTGGAGGGACAAAAGCAGTGAACTATTGAGTCATATAAATACCCTACACCGAGTTTTCACTGCTATATCTTCTGAATGAAAATGGAACAATTGTGATGCTAATCTTAAAAATTTTGCCTATATTTGCATGATAAGTAAATAGCTCTCAAAATTAATCGATATGAAACATAAGATCTTTCGCATTGCGGCCTTAGTCACAGCAATGCTTGTATCGGCAAATTTTGCCGCATCATCACAAAACAGGAAGAGTGTATCAGTGCTCGGTGATTCCTATTCCACATTTGAAAACTACATCGAACCGAAAAGCAATGAAATGTGGTATTTCGTGCACCCCAACCCAGACCTGACCGATGTAAATGATGTGAAGCAGACCTGGTGGCATCAGCTCATCAAAGAGGGTGGCTACCGCCTTGAACAGAACAACTCCTATTCCGGCTCCACCATCTGCACCACAGGCTATCGTGGAGAGGACTACACCCCGAGAGCATTCATCACACGAATGGATAATCTTGGTTGTCCCGACATTCTACTGATTTTCGGAGCCACCAACGACTCATGGGCCAACTCCCCTATAGGGGAATTCGTATGGAGCGACTGGACCGAAGAACAGCTGAAGTCATTCCGTCCCGCCCTCACCTACATGCTCTCGCATATAGTAGACCGCTATCCAAACACCGAGATACTCTATATCATCAATGATGGGCTGAAACCTGAAATCACCACATCCATTGTAGAAGCATGTGACCATTACGGAGTGCCGTATGTGCAGCTTAAAGACATCGATAAAACTGCCGGGCATCCCAACGTCAAAGGAATGAAACAGATAAAGGAGCAGGTGGCAGCGGCACTGAAGTGAGAATAGCTCTTGCGATTCCGTAGATCAAGAGGTTAACAATACATAAGATTTCCTAAAGAATAAAAAATACGGATATGCTTCTTGCAATAGCAACGAGGCATATCCGTTAATTATCTATGTGTGATCCTGCACATTGTATTTTTTAATCCATAATAAGTAATACCTACCTGATAAATGAAAATGCCACTGTCAATAAGTTCAAGGCTAAAGGCTTTCAAGACTTCGCTTGACACAGCCACCGAGTCCATACCCTACAGCATAATATTCGGTCTTGACACACTCTCATTCACTCTGTTAGCCATTGCAATATTCGGAATGATAAGTCATGTTCCGGAAATGGTATATCTAACCATTCAATCCACATTCATTGCCATTACATTTTTCCTGACACTCTTCTTCTTCTACAGGCGCATCTATTACATGGCATTTCTGAAACTGTCTATGCTAATCCTCGATTATGTGCTTGATTCTCATATCTATTATATATGAGGGTCAATATCGTTTATATCCACTAATTTATGAAGTATGGCAAACACAGTCAATCCCGCTGCCGAATGAATATCCAGCTTTGCCGATATGTTTCTGCGATAGGTGGTCACAGTATTGATCGATATAAACAATCTGTCGGCTATCTCCTTATTTGACATCCCTTTCGCAACACAGCGCAGAATGTCTTTTTCCCTATCGGTAAGGCTTTCGAGCAAAGAATCCTCCTCATCGTGCCTATCTTCCTCCAATACGCTTCCACGCTCATCAAGCTTCATACCTCTCTCCAGACGCGCCACTGCCGGCATAAAGATCTTGTCTTCAATCTCACAGTGTGAGCAAAGATCATCGTTGCAGGCGATAATGTCGTTGAGCGCGGCAACCAGAATTAGATTGTTCTTTACGTGGTAATGCCTGACAAACACATCCTTCAGTTCGTTAAGTTTGTCGGTCATGCTCGTGTGCCCTACAGAATAGTCTCCAATACGGAACTCATCTGAAATATCCCCTTCCAAAAGACGGCTGACATAAGCGAAGATGCGGCTGTTCTCATTCTCCATGTGCAGGCGCACCTCCGAGCAATAATCGTCGAAATACTTCAGTAGCTGCACCATCACATCGTCGATCTGCATGGTTATGCTGATCGACGTTATTAGTTTTTGCCTTATAGAAGGAAGAAGATATTCAAGAAAATAGCTGTGCGCACTCCTTAGGTAGTCCATCAGAGACTCCAATGAGATATCAATGGAATAAGGTCTGCCGTCAATAAGGTTGCATACCGCGAGAAATGTGCTGCAGTCTACCGAATCCTCCTTGCATACCTCCCTTACAGTCTTATCGCCGAATCCAAACGATATGCCGAATCTGGCAGCAACCATCATCAGGTCACTATTATCTTCAATCAGGGTGCGCAGTCTGGAGTCTGCCCTGAACGACTCTTTCCTTTCCATTTGGTGCTTTATTTTTACGACTGCAAAAGTATGAAAAAATTTTTAACGAAACCATACTCACTTTTGAGTATTTTTTACATATCCCCTTATTTTTTCCATATTTTTTTCTTGAATCTTGTTTAGAATTAATCTAAATAATGAGTATTGTGGGTCTTAGTTTTCGCTTGTAATTTTGCATCCGAAAAAACAGATCGACAATGAAAGGATATTTATCTGCTATATTGGGAACCATACTGGCTGTATCAGCAACGACGGCAAATGCCCATAGCGGGCGAAACGCTCAGGCCGAAGTGCAACAACCCGCAGCTGCCCTTGCCGATTCCGCCGGCTACAACAAATTCCGTTTCGGAGGATACGGCGAGATGGTGGCATCGTTTAAAGACTACGGCATCAACCGCTTTGCAGGCACCTCTGCCGGAAGTGCAAAGACCCGGCGCAACACTATCTCAATTCCAAGATTTGTCCTTGCATTTGACTATAAGTTCAATCCAAAATGGATACTCGGAGCTGAAATCGAATTTGAAGCAGGCGGCACAGGCACTGCCATCGAACTTGAAAACAGCGAAAATGGAGAATATGAAACCGAAATAGAAAAGGGAGGAGAGGTAGCCCTTGAGCAATTCCACATAACAAGGCTAATTATTCCTCAATTTAATGTAAGGGCCGGCCATCTAATAGTTCCGGTCGGGCTCACAAATGCCCACCACGAACCTATCAACTTCTTCGGGACCGTGAGGCCCCAGGCCGAGACTGCTCTTCTCCCTTCCACCTGGCATGAGACCGGCATTCAATTTTTTGGGTCGTTCGGAAAAAGGTTTACAAGGTTTGATTATCAGCTCATGATCACTGCCGGTCTCAATGCCAACGGTTTCAACCGCGACGAATGGATAATCGGTGGGAAGCAAGGCCTTTTTGAAACCGACAACTTCACTTCGCCTGCATACATTGCCCGAGTAGACTACAACGGTGTGCCGGGACTCCGCACCGGAGTTTCATTCTATTATTGCAATGATGCAGGGGCGAATTCCGACAAGGAACACACCTACTCATCAATCGGACGCATTCCGGTAGCTATCGCGACATGGGATGCCCAATACAGAAACCGGATTGTCACCGCACGTGCCAACCTCACCTACGGCTATGTCGGGAACTCCGCCGCTCTCAGCGAGGCAAACAGGCTGCTCTCCAACAAGTCGCCATATAGCCGCCTCATTCCTGTTGCAAAAAACGCCATCAGCTATGGCGCCGAAGCCGGAATAAACATCAAGTCAATCATCAAAGGGGCTTGTCCGGTGATATATCCTTATGCCAGATATGAATATTACAATCCTCAGTATCGGGGAGACGGATCGAAAACCACAATGGACCGCCGCCTTGAAGTAAGCCAATGGCAAGCAGGGCTCAACTGGTTTGCATTGCCAAATCTCGTGGTCAAGGCTGACTATACAACCCGACAAATAGGAACATCAAAGGTTTTCGGGAAAGGACCCTACAATTCAGAAAACGAATTTTCCATCGGAATCGCTTATATAGGCTGGTTCCTATCCAAGTGATTTTGAATTGAAGCAGTCCCCCGAAAACTGAAGACTGAAACCTGAAACCTGAAGACTGAAAACTAAAAAACCAACAATATGAAAAAAAATCTACTACATTTTTCCGCCCTGCTGCTGGCAGGCGCGTTGACTCTCACTGCATGCTCCGAAAACGATGATCCGAAACCCGGAAATGAAGATGATAACGCGGCAACTCTCGACTACAATGAGAAAAATGCCGCAAGCTGGGGCAACTACATGCAGCAGGTGGCAATCCTGCTCCGTATAGACGCCAACACCCTCTATGACGCTTGGACCAAATCGTATGAGGGTGGAGATTCATTCGCCAACAGTTTCAAGGCTCACAACGGTGGCGTCTACCCAAGCGCACTGAGCTGCGTGGAGCAGATCATCGAGGGGTGTGCCGACATTGCCAATGAGGTGGGAACTGCAAAGATAGGAGATCCATATCAACTCTATATCTCCGGCGACACTCAGGCAGCTCTTTACGCTGTGGAATCATGGTATAGCTGGCACTCCCGCGAAGACTATTCCAACAACATTCTCTCTATCCGTAATTCCTACTATGGAACTCTCGACGGAACTGTAAGCCCGAAATCTCTTTCAGCACTTATTTCAACTGTCAATGCGGAACTCGACAGCAAGCTGAAAGATGCAATTGCAGGAGCTTCAAATGCAATCCTTGCAATCCCGCAACCATTCCGCAACCATATCAACAGCAACGAGAGCCGCGCTGCAATGACAGCATGCGCCGATCTTGAGGAACTCCTGTCGAAAGATCTGAAAGCTGCCGTCAATGCATTGGGCAATGATTCAAGATTCCAGGACATAGTAGACAACTATGTTGACGAGGTTGTGCTCCCCACCTACAAAAGTCTCAGAGATGAAAACGGCAAGCTTTATCAGGCCGTCTTGAATTTCAAGAACTCCCCTTCCGATGCCAATTTTGCCGCTGCATGCAACGCATGGCTTGAGGCTCGCGAACCTTGGGAAAAAAGCGAGGCTTTCCTCTTCGGTCCGGTAGATGCACTCGGTCTCGATCCAAACATGGACAGCTGGCCGCTCGACCAGGATAATATTGTGCAGATTCTCAACTCGGGAAACTACGACAACCTCGACTGGAGCGACGGTGATGACGACGACACTATTGAGGCTGTGCAGTCGGTACGCGGGTTCCATACCCTGGAGTTTCTTCTTTTCAAAGACGGACAGCCACGTAAAGTCTGACCCCGTCTAAAAAAATTGATTTCATTATGCATAAAAGAATTCATTTCCTATATTGTTGCTTCGCCGCCTTGTCGGCAATCATGACCTCATGCGACACTGACGGACTTGATGTTCTTGATATAGAGATTCCTGCCGGATATGAACTTTCGGCAGGAACTTCCACGATATTCCTTAACTCCTCGGTTGCCTATGACAGTGAAGCGCCTTGGGTATCGGGCGACTATCTAACCCGTTTTGTGCGTGGCGACAGGCTCTATGATGATGTGAGGACATCCACAAACGGACAAGGAGGTGGACTCGGTCCGGTATATGCCGGATATTCATGCGGCAGCTGCCACCGTAATGCCGGACGCACCCGCCCGGGAGTATGGAACGACAACGGATCCGGTTCCTATGGATTTTCAGCGATGCTTGTCTATATCACCCGCAAAAACGGAGCCTTCTTCCGCGACTATGGCCGTGTGCTTCATGATCAGGCAATCTATGGCGTCAAGCCTGAAGGGAAACTGAAAGTGGATTGGAAATATCAGCAATTCTCATTTCCTGATGGCGACAGCTATGAATTGGCCTACCCGCAATACACAATCACCGACTGGTATGCCGACGAGATAGCTCCCGAAGATTTATTCTGCACTGTCAGGATTCCACTCCGTCATGTAGGTATGGGGCAGTTGATGAGCCTTGACCAACATGAGATTGAGCAATTGGCAACAAAAAGCAACTACCCTGAATGGGGCATCAGCGGCCGCTGCAACTATATCAACGAACGCGGGGTGACATGCCTCGGAATCTCCGGAAACAAGGCGCAGCATGCCGACCTTACGGTGGAACTCGGTTTTTCAAGCGACATGGGCGTCACCAACAGCCGATATCCCGAAGAAATATGCGAGGGGCAGATTCAGATGAACCAGGGCTCTATGATGGGACTGTCATACGACCAACTTGACGTTTCGACCGAAGACATGGAGAATGTAGACCTCTACATGCAGTCGCTCGGTGTGCCGGCGCGCAGAAATGTCAATGATCCTGATGTGAAAAGAGGAGAAAGCCTCTTCTTCAAAGCCGGTTGCCATCTTTGCCACGTAACTACTCTCCACACACGCCCGAGAGGATCAACACTCCTTGCCGGGACACAGCTTCCTTGGCTCGGCAACCAGACTATTCATCCCTACAGCGATTTCCTCCTCCACGATATGGGCTCTGAAATTATGGGAGTCGGCTTGAACGACAACTATGTGTCAGGACTCGCCCGCGGAAACGAATGGCGCACAACTCCCCTCTGGGGAATCGGCCTGCAGGAAAAGGTGAACGGTCACACCTATTTCCTCCACGACGGCAGAGCCAGGAATCTCACAGAAGCCATCTTGTGGCACGGAGGCGAGGGAGAGGCATCAAAGAATCTGTTCAAAAGCATGCCTCGCGCCGACCGGGAGGCGATTATCAAATTTCTGCAATCTCTTTGATTAATCAATAACCTTTTAACCCAAAATCCTTAAGTTGAGCATGCGAAACTTAGACCCCGTCTCATAAGATTTGAGAGGCCCCGGGAAAGCTGGGTTGGGAGAAAATTAGAACTCATGAAAAAGATTATACTTTCTGCATTATTTGCATTGGCATTTGCTCCGATAGTCAAGGCTCAATACGACACCGACACCGAAAACGGAGTGGTCTCACTTGCCGACCACCGCGGATTCACGTTCACAACGAAGAAAGGAGATTTCCTCTTCAAACCGTATTTGCTGGTTCAGACATCGGCAAACTACAACTACTATGACGATGCCGGACTTGACCCTGCCTACAATCAGGACAATGTTGCAAATTCAGGTTTCGCAATACCCTACGCCGTGCTTGGATTCACCGGTAAGGCATTTAATATTGTCACTTTCAATCTTTCCATAAATGCCGCGGCATCCGGAGGCGGATTGCTCCAGCAAGCTTGGGCAGACATAAGGCCTTCTGATGAATTTGGAGTGCGTATCGGCAAATTTAAGACCCCATTCTCCCATGCATATCTCACAACTCTTGGAGAGACACTCTTTCCTGTGCTACCAACCTCACTGACTGCATCTGTGATTCTCCCCTACTCCCTCAACGCCGTAACCCCTCACATAGGCACAGGCTTTGACCTCGGTGTGGAAGTGCACGGCATGGTGAAAGAAAAATTCGGCTATCAGGTGGGATTGTTCAACGGCACCGGCGCGAGCGTCAACACTGCCACCAAGACAATCAGCGACGACTGGCATATACCCTCGCTTCTCTATGCCGCGCGCCTCACCTACCAGCCTTTCGGAGTCATGCCCGCATCTCAAGGCGACCCGAGAAGACTCACCGGCAACAAGATGCTCGTAGGTGTCTCCGGCTCACTCAATGTGGAGAGTGAGAATGAAAGCACCAACGATCTTCGTCTTGGCCTTGAATGGTCCTGGATCAAGAACAGATGGTATTTCGGTGCGGAATTCTACTATATGAACATAGGATTCACAAAAAGGCAAAAGATCAACACATCCTATAATTATTTCGGTGGATACGCGCAAGCCGGATATTTCCTCACCAACAGGCTTCAGGGATGCCTTCGCTACGATTTCTTCGAAAGAAATTCCACTAAGAAAGGTGGTTTTCTCAACATGCCGGCAATCGGAGCCAACTATTTTATCGACAGCATCAACCTAAAACTTCAAGCCATGTATCAGTTCACAGGGCGCACCGGCCATGCACGGCAGATGGACCGCGACGAAGACAACCTTGGACTTGCCACAAGCTCCGTGACTGTAATGGCTCAGTATTCATTCTAATGAAAAGATCATTCTTAGCATTCTATTGCCTGGCGGCTTTCGCCTTTCTTAATTCCTGCGACGAAGGACGCATATACAACGACGATGCTTTGGCAGCCGAAGAAGGTGGTGCCGCCCGTTTCTCCGGAGCGGTGACAGGACTTGACTCCTGGAGTCAAGGCTATACGGTAGCCCTTGCCGGATTCGAGGAAGGCAATGACTATGCAGTCATCAGTAAAAACATCGAAACTTCGGTCAGTGATGGGAATTGCGATGTCACAATATCCGGAATCCCAGCCGAAGTGACTTCTATCGAGCTTTGTGCAATAGATCGTCTGCGACGTCGGGTTGCCTCTTTCCTATCCGTAGACTATACTCCGCAGGCAGGGGTAGTTCAGCTCAGTTCCGAAAATATAGACCTATCCATGTCTGCCGCAATACAGACAGAGATCTTCAACACCACCTGCGTGCAGTGTCACGGTGCCACCGGTCATGCTGCAGCCGGTCTCAACCTGATTGCCGGCAATAGTTTTGACAATCTCATATCGGTTCCTTCTCGCAAGATACCGGGCATGGATCGTGTAGCTCCCGGACAAAGCAATGAAAGTGAACTCTTTCAGATTCTCGAAACCGATATTTCTTCTGATTGGAACTACGATCATTCTGTTGAAGTGGTGCGCAGTGAAAAGCTCGACCTCATCCGTAATTGGATAGATAATGGCGCAAAAGTTGCATATATGAAATAGTTTGATTATTTTTGTGAAGAATTACGCCAATGAAATACCATAAATTCAAATATGACGGGGCCGACGCAATGGTGGCTCTTTTCGACAATGGACGGAAAGAGGCGCACGCCTACATATTGCCGGCTTCTGTGTCAGATGATGCTTCTTCCCAGATAAAGGCCATTGCCTTGGCAGCTCAAAGGCTGGCTGCAGACACCGGTCTCAGGCCGGTTTTTAAACGATATCTCCTGAGCGACCCCGCAAACCAGACGCAATATCTTCCGCACCATGAAAGCTGCGCATTCTCTGTTCTCGGGCAGTCTCCACTCAACGGGGCAAAAGCCTCCCTCCTGCTGCTGCTTGAGGAAGGAGCCGGGTTCACACGTAGAGAAGGAGGACTTTGGGAAGACAGCAATGGGCGTATATGGGTAGGAGACGGTGATGACATATCTACCGGTGATTCCCTTACAATGACTGTGGCATATCTTGAGCGTCTGTCGCAGATGTTGGCACAGCGCGGTGCTTCGCTGAAAGACAACTGTCTGCGCACATGGTTTTTCGTGCGCGATATCGACAACAACTACAAAGGAGTGGTGCTGGGACGCAACAAGGTCTTCGCACGCGAAGGACTGACCGCAGATTCCCACTTCATCGCATCTACAGGGATTGAGGGTCAGGCGGCGGAGCCATCACGCATCGTGGCATTCAACGCCTTTGCCGACACACGCATCACATCAAGTCAGGTCAAATACTTATACGGCAAGACACATCTTAACCCCACCTATGAGTACGGTGTGGCATTTGAGCGGGCAACAGCCGTTGATTATGCCGACCGCCGCCATGTATATATATCCGGCACGGCAAGTATCGACAACAAGGGTCGGATTGTGGCTCCCGGCGATATAAAGGCTCAGGCATCAAGAATGCTTGAGAATATCGAGGTTCTGCTGGCAGAAGGCGACTGCGGGTGGGATGATGTGGCTCACATGACGGTCTATATCCGCGATATTGCCGACCATGCACTCGTAAGCAGCTTGATGGAAGAAAGATTCCCGGACATTCCGAAGGTCATCGTCCTGGCACCCGTTTGCCGTCCCGGATGGCTGATCGAGACGGAATGCATGGCTATTAAAAAAGCTGAGAACTCTGGATATGAACCGTTCTAAGAGCATCGTATTCATATCAGCTTTAATAATCACGCTCTTTATTGGAGCATCCTCATTTCTGCCGGCGAAGATTTATTCTTCGGCCGGCTGGCTTATTTTGTGGGCACTGATAGGGATTGCAATTATATTCAGCATCATAAAATCCCGCCTGTGGAAAAACATACCCTTGTTGCTCATACATCTATCCTTTGTGTGCATGATTGCAGGAGGCATCTGCACAGCAGGATTCTCAAAAAGAGGCACACTCCACCTGATGCCATCGATGACCGCCGATTCTTTCGTCGCTGAAAATGGCAGGTTGGAGAAACTGCCAGCTCCTGTCACTTTGATTTCATTTTCCACCGAATATTATCCGGGAATGAATTTTCCAAGAGACTTCAAATCGGAGGTGCTGGTGGCATCTTCCGACACCATGCATATCTCAATGAATCACATAGGAAGATATAAAGACTTCCGATTCTACCAGAATTCTTACGATAATGAAGGGGGCAGCATTCTGTCGGTGACCTCAGACCCCATCGGGATTTCGATAGTCTATTTAGGTTTTCTCCTTTTCACAATCGGAGGCATAGCCTATCCTATCCGGAATTTTCTATTCCGGAAACGCAATTTGACTGCACTTGCAGTATTGCTCTCTTTTAGTCCTTGCACCTTAAAGGCATCTGCCATCCCGGCTGTCGGCAATATGGAGGCTGATTCACTTGCTTATCGGCAAGTCCTGTTCAATGGCAACCCGGTTTCGTTCAATAGTGTTGCTACAAAGCTGACTTATAAACTGACCGGAAAGTCACATGTAGGGAAGCTCTCCCCCGAAGCTTTTGCCGCATCTCTGATAAAATATAAGGATGAATGGAGCAAAGTTCCGTTTATCAAGGTCAAAAGCGCCCCCCTGAGGAAAGCCCTGCACGCTGAAGGGGATTACATCGCTCTCTCCGATCTTTACGATGAAGAGGGCAACTACATTCCGGCAAATATTTACAAAGGGGGCAATGGCATACTTGATAAGGATATAATTCAGCTCGACGAAAAGATAGCCCTGCTGGTCGATCTCTGGAATGGTGAACTTTTCACGCCCCTAAATTCATCAGCTCCGGAATTACGTTCTCAATTCTCTATAAAAGCCGAAGTATTATACAACCGTATTCAACCCGTCAGAATACTGTTTATCTGTTCAATAGCAATTGCAATCTGCATATTCATCATGCAGTTTTTCAAACGCAGGCATAATATCCGGCAATTGGTTTTGGCTGTCGCAATTGCCGGAGTGATAACCTATCTTTGGCTATGGTATATATCTGCAGCAATACCGTTGGCAAACACCTCCGACATGATGTTCTTTCTCGGAATATCTGTCACATTGCTCACCGCTTATGTTAGTTACCGACAGGAATCATTAATACTGGTTGCCCTCGCCATGCTATCAGCCTCTTTTCTGATACTCGTAGCGTGGCTTGGAATGAAAGATCCGGTGATGACTCCGGTCATGCCGGTGCTGGCATCTCCTTGGCTTTCTATCCACGTCTCATTGATGATGTTTGCTTATGCAGTGCTTGGATTTACTCTTCCCGTCGCCCTCATAGCATTATTCCTGCCGGGTGAAAGGATGCATCTTACCTCCCTTTCCATAACTCTTATTGCACCGGGCACATTTCTGCTTGGACTCGGAATAATTACAGGAGCTATGTGGGCTAACGTCTCATGGGGTAGATATTGGGCATGGGATCCTAAAGAGACATGGGCACTTGTCACCATGCTTCTCTATTGCATGCCACTTCACCGTTACTTCGGATTGCAAAGACGCCCCAAAGCATGTGCCATATTTCTCATCCTCGCATTCTTCTCTATAATAATGACCTATCTTGGTGTCAACTATCTTCCTTCCCTGCACGCCTACAATTGATCATACAACCCGCCATTTTGCAATCTTGACTGTCTGACATTCCCCACAAATGACCTCAACGACAATAAAAATATTAGATCATAATCTCCATATTGCTGCAGATGGAGAATCCCTCGTCAGTTGCAAATGGACCGACAAGCCAATCTCAGAGGGAAACGGAGAATCAGAAAAAGAAAAGGAAATCCTCGACCTGACAATAGAGCAGATCGTGGAATACCTCGAAGGATCCCGCACCGAATTCACCATCCCGCTGCATCTTGTGGGCACAGAATTCAGATTGAAAGTATGGCAAGAACTGATAAAAATCCCTTATGGAGAAACCATAACCTACGGAGAACTCGCAACTCGCATAGGCAATCCTAAAGCCACGCGGGCAGTTGCGAATGCATGTGGCGCCAATCCCTTGCCCATTATTATACCTTGCCACAGAGTAGTGGCAGCCGGCGGGCAACTCGGTGGTTACACCGGAGGCACCGACATCAAGCTGTCGCTCCTTCAAACCGAATCATAAATAAAGAGACTGTCTAACAAGTTTAGACGGTCTCTTTTTTTATTAAAAAATAAGGCTTTCATGCTGAAATTCAGCGCGAAAGCCTTTGTCATGTCAAAA
>CAYQXG010000019.1:0-36876 GCA_964421525.1 uncultured Sangeribacter sp.
CATCCCAACCCAGCTTCCCCGGGGCCTCTCAAATCTTATGAGACGGGGTCTAAATACCACTCAGCACAACTATTCCGACACATAAAAAACCGGCACCCCGAAGGATGCCGGCAAACTTATATATGTTATAATTTTCTCAACTAATGTCTGGATCAAATGTAGTTGTTCCAAACACCGAGGATCTGATGCAGCTGCGGGCTTGCAACTCTGCGGAAGTCTGTCAGCATGAGGTCGCCGGAAACGTTTACGAAACGAAGGAGTGAATCGAAGGAAACGTCAAGAGTGACGAGCTGAGGATTCTGTGCGATATTAACTCTCTGAAGCTGGCTGAAATTGCTGAGCATAACAGTAGTGAGGTTATTGTACTGAAGGTCAACAAAAGCAAGGTTCTGGCAGTTTTCTACAGAGAACTGAGTAAGAGAGTTGTAAGGAAGCCAGAGGTCGCTCAAATTAGGACATCCGCTGATGCCGAAGCTTGTCATGTGGTTGTCGCTTGCAAGAACAGTGAACAACTGAGGAAGATTCTGAAGATAAAGCTTAGAAATCTTGTTGTCGCTGATATTGAGGTTCTGAAGTGAAGTCAGACCTGAAAGAGCAACCTGCTCAAGTTCGTTGTAGCTTGCATAGAGGTGCTTAAGAGCTGTACAGTTGCTCACTGTGAGCTGCTCAAGACGGTTGTTCATTACATTAAGAGTCTCAAGGTTTGCAGAGTTAGAAGCATCAAGAGCTACAAGGAAGTTGCTTGAGATGTTGAGATTGGTCAACAAAGGAACTCCGCTGAGATCGATATCTGAAAGACGATTGCGATAGAGCTTCAGAGTCTGAAGAGCTGAGCAACCCTTAGCTGAGAATGTCTTAAGCTGGTTACGACCTGCGTTTACCTCTACAAGTGCAGGGCAGTTATCAACGATAAGGCCTGTGAGCTGATTGTCAGTAACATCTACCTTAGTAAGTGCTGGGAAATTGCTGAGGTCGAGAGTGCCCTGAAGCTTCTTTCCCTTGAGATCGATTTCAGTAACATTACCGTTCTCGTACTTAACACCTTCCATAGAAGTGAGCTTTGCACCATTGAGGCTTAGGGTCTGAGCATTCTGTGAGATGAACGACTCAAGTGCTTTTTTTTCTGTCTTCGACTGAGCGAATGCAGTTCCGCTGAGTGTGAGAGCGGCTGCAAGAATTAAAAGGGTTCTTTTCATAACTTTAGGAACTTTTTAGTGTTTTTTTTATTCATTTTCATTTTAAAGACCCAACCCCTTGTGGGGTGGTGGAGAAATCGTTCGGTAGCCGTTGTCTGGTTCCTGATGAACAGGTCTTCCCTCGCGGTTTCATACTTAAAACGCTTGGGAGTTTTAATGGTTTAACATTCTAAAGATTTTTTTTTAATTTTTCTTAAAGTGAACCCATTCGACTATTTAGGCGTTGAAAGTGTAGAAAGTCGGAACATGTTATCAAGACTTGAGACAACTTTCTTCTCATAAAAATCGAAATGGACTCTTGTAACGTTTCCTTTACAGTTTTAATGTTAGGTTAATAATTAGTATTTTGGTTAATTATAAATAACTCGAACTTATGATAACAATATTCAAAATATTTCTTGTAGTTGTTCTTCTTATTTCAATGGTATTGGTATTACTGATGATTGGTCACATCGCACATCCTCAGGAATCCTCAACAAAGGAAGACAGGGATCGACTTCTTCATGATGTGGAGACTCGCGAAAGGGTGATTACCGCAAATAGCATCTTTCACCAGTTTTTTGCCCGTCCTCCAAAGAGAAACAACCGCTGATTTCATGAACCGGATTGGTTATAGTTCACATTAACAGTGCCATCATCAATGAGTGTTTCATCCGCACCATTAAAATCAAATTTAATATTCCCCCTGCTTTCTTCATTGCCTTGTCCTTGAACGTTGACCTTGATAATTTTTCTGGTTTTGGTATTCACAACAATTGGATCACTATAGAAAGTTTCTTTTGACTCCCCACCTCTATCCCAGGTGAATTTTAACGTGAAAGATTTTGAAACCGGTGTCTTCTGTTCTTCTAAAGTTTGCAAATCCTTCATAGAATACAGTCCCTCCCACGAATCGCCATTTGTTAATGTGAGATTTTTAGGAAATAATAGATAATCTTGCTCGTTTTTAGTATTTGAATAATCACTGTCCTGAACGGTCAAAGTTGTATTCTTGGGTAGACTTTCCACTTCAATCCTAATTCCAAAACACTGATAGGCTAAAGGAATTATAGCTGTATTCGTAGCAGAAGTTTCCGGATCATATCCTTCCAATTCTCCATAATATCTTTTTACTCTCGGATAAAGAAATGTACCTTCTGAACGCGACCAATCACCACCTAAATCCACAAATGCTATTCCTGACTTCAGATAAGGGAAATAATACCTCTCTTTGTCTGAAACCAACTCTCCATTATAATCTTTGATGTTGAAAGTATACATGATCTTATTTACATCGCCAACATTATATTGGGCTCCATTTCCTGTAGTGTATGTTCCTGACAACTTGCGAAACGGATATGTATAACCATTAGTACTTCCACCTGTATTCACAGCAAGTTTGTCTGACATTTCCGTCAAGACAGTGGATTCAAAACTATATGTATAATCACTATATAATTTTATTTCAATAGTTGTGTTCTTATCGAATTTGTGAGTCTCGGCATTGGGAGAAAACTTAAAAAGCCCATAGGCATATT
Source organism: uncultured Sangeribacter sp. (assembly GCA_964421525.1). Taxonomy (GTDB): domain Bacteria; phylum Bacteroidota; class Bacteroidia; order Bacteroidales; family Muribaculaceae; genus Lepagella. The sequence continues at coordinate 2,714 of CAYQXG010000019.1, forward strand.
GCTCCTTAGGGTCGTTAGTACCCTTCTTTTGCATATAAACATTAATTCCTATAAAAGTCGACCCTTCTGCAACGCCATTATCATCACCTCTCAAAGGTTCCTCTGATTCGGAAATTATATCTCCACCCAGAGATAGCTTCAATGTGTAAACTTTGCTGGTCTCCTTGTGATCATCTTCCTTATCATGTCGGTGATTACCGTCATTCAAAGAATCAAGATCACCTTTACACGAAGCTAAGGCAACCGCAATAATCGATAAAAGCAAAAATGCTATTCTATGTTTCATGATATTAGATAAAATAATTGGCAATATTACAAATTCTTCAGGTTTCTGATTCTGTCGTTCATATCTTGACAGCCGAAAACGTAACTTCCTGCAACTAATACATCAGCCCCTGCTGCAGCTAACTCTGGTCCTGTTATTCCATTTACACCGCCATCAACCTCTATCATCGCTTTCGAACCGCTTGAATCGCGCAGTATTTTGAGTTTCCTTACTTTTTCGAGCGTATGCTTGATAAATGGTTGTCCTCCAAATCCTGGCTCTACCGACATTAGAAGCACAAGATCCAAATCTCCAATTATATCCGTGAGAGTTTCAACCGGAGTTGCCGGATTAAGAGTGACACCGGCCAGCATCCCTGCCTCATGGATATGTTGGACTGTACTATACAGATGAAGACATGCCTCCTGATGAACATTCATGATTGTAGCACCAAGATCCTTTACATGCGATATCCATTTTTCAGGCTCCACCGTCATCATGTGAACATCGAGAGGTTTCCTGCAGGCTTTGGCAACTCCTTTCAGCACCGGAAATCCAAAAGAAATATTTGGCACAAACACACCATCCATTACATCAAGATGAAGAAAATCTGCATCAGACGCATTTATCTTTTCTATTTCTGTGCCCAGATTAAGAAAATCCGCGGCAAGCAATGACGGGGATATCTTCATTTCTGTGTTTCGTATTTTTTTGTCTTAAATGCATTATATAGAATATAGAGAATACAGATTCCAAGCAATGCATAGCCTGCATAAGTAAGATATCCATTGTATTGCTCCACCTTCTCAAACAAATCTTCCGGCGACACATGCAATGAAAGCCAATAGCCAAGTGCTGCAAGAATTGCATTCCATACCAATGCACCGAGGGCGGTAAATATCGTAAAAATGCCTAGGTTCATTCTTGAAAGACCTGCCGGAATTGAAATCAACTGACGTATAGCTGGAATTAGGCGTCCGACAAATGTTGAAATGGCTCCATGCTTGTCGAAATATGCCTCCGCTTTGTCAACTTTGGCTCGATCTATCAAACAAGCATGTCCGATACGGCTATCTGCAAATGCATATACAATAGGTCGTCCAACCCAAAGTGCAAGAAAATAATTTATGAAGGCACCACACAAGGCTCCAAGCGTAGCCACCAACACAACAACAAATATATTCATATCGCTGCCAACTCCTGCATTCGTACACGCAAGATAAGCAGCCGGTGGGACCACAACCTCACTCGGAAACGGAATGAACGAGCTCTCTATCATCATGAAGAGAAACACGAAAAGATAACTGGCGTTCTCCACAAACCACTGAAAAAACTGGGATGCGTCAAAGAGACTTGCAAGTATCATAAAAATCGTTGTCTGTCTCATGTCAATATTCAAAAAGCAATATGCATTGCCATGAAGGCAACTTATTTGCAAATTTAATAATTTTATTCTTATCTTGCAAGTTTGAAGGGCTAATTATTTTATCTTTCACAAGATTTTTAAGTAGCTGATGAAATTTAATGAAAATAAAATGTGAGATACTTTTGAGTTCGCTGGCCGTGTAGTGAAGAAAGTTAGCGATCTAAGCGACTGAGCGACAATGCCGGAATAACCGAAAATAGCTGCATTTATAAATGCAAGAAGATTTCCGGGGTATTAGTATCTACGGTTTATTTTGGTTAGCTTCTTAATTATTATTGAGATTGATAACGTTTTTGATCCATCAGCTTTCCGACCGCTTCAATAAATTCGTTTTGCGGCATATCATAAGGCAACCAGTTGATAGGGATACCCCTGCGTTCCATGCCCCGGAACCATGTCATCTGACGCTTTGCAAATTGATGAATCGCAATCTCAAGTTGCCTGAACATATCTTCATAACTGAGTTTCCCAATTACATACAATGTTACAAATTTATATTCAAGTCCATAATATATCAGATCTTCCGATTTCACCCCTTTTTCTATAAGCATCCGTATTTCCTCAACCATTCCGGAATCAAGCCGCGACTTCAGACGACTGCTTATTTTTCCCCTCCTTGCATCTCGAGGTATTTCTACACCAATAACAAGACTATTGAGCGGTTGGGCTGTAGAACGGTCGCTTTGTTCAGCCTCTTCGGGATGCTGGGCATAGTAGTGTTGAATCTCAATCGCCCGTAGGGCACGGTCGCGAGTATCTATATCTGTAGTATTGTGAAGAGACTTATAACCCCTTAATATCTCAGTTAATTCTTCGAGACTCTTGCCTGATAGTGTAAGGCGCAATTCTTCATTTCTCTGAACTTCCGGCATCACTAATCCGGAAAGTGCTGCCTCAATATACATTCCGGTACCCCCACATAAAACCGGAAGTAATCCCCTTTTGCTGATATCTGCAAAAGCAAGTCTGAAATCGCGTAAATATCTATGGAGATTATATTTATCTCCGGCATCTGCTATGTCTATAAGATGATATGGGATATTTCCATACTCACCAAGATCCTTTCCGGTGCCGATATCCATACCCCGATAGACCTGACGGCTATCTCCACTGATAATCTCTCCACTAAATGCATGTGCAATTTCAACTGCACGACGAGTCTTGCCACTCGCCGTAGGACCTACAACCGCAACTATGTCAGGTCTTACATTCATAACACATAACAACGGGACTAACCTTTCTTTTGCAACGGACTCTCGCTGTTTTTGCCTGCTAATTCCCGCAAAAATTTCTTCAGCTTGTAGAATTTTGTGTCGCAATTGAAACTTGCAATGTTAATCCATTTATCGTCTTGGAAATCAAGCTTGCTCTTTCTGACATCTGACAATGTAAAAGTGCCTTTATAGGATTTTATACGGTTTTTCCTTGTTCCATCTTCATTGTAGATCCTTTCTGTCAGAATAATGGTCGACAGACGCGAAAGGTCGTTAAGTGCATTTGTTGCTATCTTAATCGGCATCTTGCTGTAGACATTCTTCACGTCATTAAAATGCACCCATTCCCCATTTTTTTCCATATCCTGATGATCTGAAATGTCTCCATCGAGAAAATAGAAATATCGCAGAAGAGAATGCTTGTCAACTCCCGCCAGATGACGTCCGAAGAAAAATCTAAGTTCGCCATCTTTCTTTCCTGTCATTTTTTCTACAATGTTCCTCACCTCCGACGTTGGAACTCCATTGACGGTGCGCTTTGTTATATATGGCGTGTCAAACACACCGTCCACCTGATTAAGACGGTCAAACGCATTCCTGTCGATATAAATGTATTCTCCACAAATTACGTAAAATCTCAGATATGTGCGTGCAGTGACGTCTCGAAGCTCCTCAGGTGTGATTATCTCATTATGCTCTTGAAGATCAAGATAGAGATTGTAATAGCGCATCATAAAATAGATTTCATCTATGACCACAGAGAATATCACAATCCATAAAAATACATACCAGTCACGGCCATTCTGATTTATATTTACATAAACATTTAGATAATACCACCAGATTATTCCGGAAAGTATTGCAAAAAGAACGGCCATGTTCTTCAGCTGGATGCCGGTTTCCTTATTACAAAGGAAACCGAAATATCCGCGTTCCCTGACATTACCATATTGCGTCCGGAATTGCCTGTAGGTAGGCATCAATCTACGGAAGAATATTGCGTATAGCGTCACTGCAAGAGAACATGGAAGAAGTATCAAGGAAGGGAGGTACGGTTCATTGAAAAAAACTATCTCTTTCGGGAATTGATATAATTGCAACACTTCAACAACCACAATCAAGACACTTACAAAAGTATAGCAAAGCAGACTGTAAAGCATTGTTTCAACCACAACCATACAACCGATTTGATCTGATACGCTATTGTTCCAGATCATCGTGTAGAGTACGCCACAAAGTAACAATGAAAGAACCGGCGCCATGTAGTATGGCAACATGTGAGACCCACCCATTACAATCCCAATACAAAGCAGGGAAATAGCAAGATTGCGCCACATATAATATAGCTGCATGCTGTTTATTTTCCTAAGGTCTTCCATATCATTCGTCCTATTGTGTCCTGGTTGTAAGTCTTAGATATAAATTCTTATTTTCCAAGATTAGTATCAAGAAAATCAACTACCCTTTTATATAGCATCATCCTTGCATTGCCTTTCCTGATGGAATGATCCATGCCCGGAAACACAAGCATATCGAAAAGATGACCTACGTATGTAAGCTTGGAAGTGTATTTTATTGTGTTGTAGAAATGGACGTTGTCGTCACTCGTACCGCTCATGATCAGCAATCTGCCTTTGAGTCTTTGGCTTCTTCCTATAGCTGATGATTCTGCATATCCGGATTCATTCTGTGCAGGCGTTCTCATATAACGCTCTGTATAGATTGAATCATACCACTTCCAATCGGTAACTGCAGCCATAGCAACGCCACATTTGAAAGGAGTATTTTCTGCTGACATCTCCATCAGAGTCATATATCCACCGTAGCTCCAACCAAACAAAGACATTTTAGAAGCATCCACATACGGTAATGACGCAATAGCATTCGCACCGGCTATTTGGTCGATAGTTTCATATTTACCAAGATGCATGTAGACACATTTGCTCCAGTCAGCGCTCCTGCCACCGGTGCCTCTGCCATCCACTACAGCAACCACATATCCCTGCTGAGCAATATAATTAAGTCCATCAAGATGCCATCTGTTGGTGACTTGCTGAGATTCCGGACCATTATATTGATACATCATGAGTGGGTATTTCTTTGAAGAATCGAAATTGCCGGGTTTCATAACCATAGCGTTCATGTCGGCACCTTCTCCATTCTTGACAGTAGTGAGCTCAAATTTTGGAGCAGATGCAAACTTTGCAGCATAGGCTGCATTCATCTCAAGTTCTGTCACTTTCTTGCCGCTTGTACTCCAGACAGTATATTGCGGAGGTGTGTTTACGTTACTCCATGACCTCACATAATATGAGAAGTCCCGACTGAAAGAACACGATTCCCATCCCGGTTCATCATGAAGCAGACGCATCATACCTTTTGCATCCACTACAGCAACATTTCGGTTGACTGCACCAAGCTTAGTAGTCTGCACAAAGTGGGACCCGGCTTCTGATTGGCCATAATAAGCCGTTACGTTGAAATCGCCATTTGTTATCTGCCGGAGCTGACGTCCATTATAACTGTATTCATACAAATGAGTCCAACCGCTTTTATCTGAAGCTATTACAAATGAGTTAGTTCCATAACTAACCATTCCATATACATCCCTGCTGATCCATGCTTTACTTTGCTCGGCATAAACTTGTGTGGCTACTGTCGATGCTGGATTCACACTGAAAATACGAAGATCGTTCTGGTCTCGGTTGAGTTTCATGACCATCAGACGCTCTCCTTTTCCGTCAAACTGCATATCAGGCACATAATCATCCTTCCCAAGTCCGAGATCCATCTCTTTAGTCACTCTTGAATTCAAGTCATAAGCAAGCACTGAAACTATAGAATTCGGATAGCCGGGAAGCGGATATTTGTATGTGAATGAAGCCGGGTATGGATCTCCAAGTGGATCCTTGTCATTAAAGGAACGATAATCATCAAAACTATATGAAGGTACATCGGTCTCATTCCATTTCATAAATGCAAGAGTTTGGTCATCTCCGCTCCAGCACAGGGTGCATTGAACACCAAATTCCTCCTCATATACCCAATCAGGTGCCCCATAGCTGATTTTGTTAGCAGCACCATCTGTAGTAACGGCTATGTCTGTCTTATAATCCAGATTTGATATGTAAACATTATTATCTCTGACATAAGCGACTCTCAATCCGTCGTGCGACATTGTCGCGCCTCTTTGGGCTCCCTTTTCTGAAACTTTCTGCATAGTCCCACGCATCGTATCATAGACATAATATTCTGCTGTAAAACTATATCTCCAGATTCCTTTTCTATCATTCCAAAGAAGAATCTTTCTGCCATTGTCAGACACCTTATAGCCACTGAAATTGTCAATCTTGAGATCCCCCTTTACGGCATCCAGGTCAAAGAGTGTTCCGGTTTGTTTTCCGGTAGCATAGCTGTATATGTCTATTCTACGATGATCTTTGCTGACCATACTGTAGGACTTTCCATCAGCAAGGGGACGCATCTCCCCTATTCCTGCTGCAGAACTATTTCTTGGATTGCAATAGTCTTCTGCATCAAGAGATGTGGCAAAAGCAGACATGGTAAAGCTTGCCACGGCTGCAAGTAACAGAGCCTGTTTTTTCATATCCGGCTACTTTAGACTTGAATTTATGTTTAATATGATCGAGCAAAAATCACCCTACGTGCTGACGGCTTTCCAGTCACCATACAAACTCCGGGAGTTGTGTCACCTTCAAAAGGTATACATCTGATAGTAGCTTTTGTTTCTTCCTTAATTTTCTCTTCTGTTTCAGGAGTTCCGTCCCAATGAGCAAGGATGAAACCACCTTTCTCTATTTTTTCCTTGAATTCTTCGTATGTATCTGCGGTGTCTGTCATCTCATCTCGATACTTTCTCGCTTTTTCAAGAAGATTTTTCTGGATATCCTCAAGCAATGTTGCCACAGTGTCCTCAATACCATCAAGAGGCAAGGTCTCTTTCTCAAGAGTATCTCTACGCATGACTTCTACAGTTCCGTTTTCAAGGTCGCGTGCACCAATTGCAAGACGAACCGGCACACCCTTAACCTCATAATCGGCAAATTTGAATCCAGGCCGTTTGTTGTCTGCATCATCATATTTCACGCTGATTCCCTTTGCACGTAGATTCTTGACTATGCTGTCTACTCTTTCTGATATCTTTGCAAGACCTTCAGCATCCTTGTAGATAGGAACTATCACTACCTGAATCGGGGCAAGATGGGGAGGAAGAACAAGACCGTTGTCATCTGAATGTGTCATGATAAGTGCACCCATAAGACGAGTGGATACACCCCATGAAGTTGCCCATACATATTCAGGCTTATTTTCTTTGTTAATATATGTCACATCAAATGCCTTGGCAAAGTTCTGACCAAGGAAATGGCTCGTGCCTGACTGTAGCGCCTTACCATCCTGCATCATTGCCTCAATGGTGAAAGTGTCAACTGCACCGGCAAATCTTTCGTTTGGCGATTTTACACCTTTGATTACTGGTACAGCCATATAATTCTCAGCAAAGTCAGCATAAACTTCAAGCATTTTCCTTGCCTCTGCCTCTGCCTCCTCTTTTGTAGCATGCGCCGTATGACCCTCCTGCCAAAGGAACTCGGCGGTGCGCAGGAACATTCTCGTCCTCATTTCCCAACGCATCACATTAGCCCATTGGTTAATCAATATCGGAAGATCACGATATGAATGAATCCAATTCTTATAGGTGTTCCAGATAATCGTTTCTGATGTTGGTCGGATGATGAGTTCCTCCTCAAGTCTCGCCTCAGGATCCACTACCACTCCATTACCATCGGGATCATTTTTCAGACGATAGTGCGTAACTACCGCACATTCCTTTGCAAAGCCCTCTACATGTTCAGCCTCACGGCAAAGGAATGACTTTGGTATGAGCAATGGGAAATAAGCGTTCTGATGTCCTGTTGCCTTGAACATATCATCGAGCGTACGCTGCATTTTTTCCCATATAGCATAGCCATAGGGTTTAATAACCATACAACCGCGCACTGCTGACTGCTCTGCAAGATCGGCCTTTACTACGAGTTCGTTATACCACTGAGAATAGTTATCAGCTCTTTTTGTAAAATTCTTTAGTTCTTTTGCCATCGCTATGCAAATATATTTTTTCCCGAAGGTCTGTTTTACTTTTTTTGATAATTAACAATTTATAATTTTATATTCCCCATTACCTCAAACGGTCGGCCGCCCTAAGTTTCTTTTGATCGGAATTTATTAGCCTGAACGCTATAAGGTTGCCTATCAGGGCAATCAAAGGAGCACAGATAAATGTGCTCCAACCTATTGTGCCACCGGCATCTGAAGCAAATTCTGATGCTCCGAACGCAACTATCACGCCTGCCGCAACAGTGAATAAAGATGAGATCAAAGCTACTTTCTTCTGAAGATTTAGATTTTTAAAGCAGAAGATGTCTATTATTGGCAAGATTGTTGCCAATATAGAAATTATGAAAAGTATGATTGTGCTTATTCCACTCGGTTCATCTGGAGCGGTGGCTATTCCTTCCCTCGATATGCCGAGAGCTGTTATGTTGAATGAATAATCCATTGTCTGAATTTGTCCAAGTGAGCAAAACGAGAAAATTCCCATCACCACACCGGCTATCAGAAGCATCACAGACTGCCATCTTTGTATTACCATATCAAAAATTAGTTTTATTTTCAGATTCTAATTTGCAAAATTAATAAAAATTGCGGAGTTTTCATCGTTTTTTGGCATTTTATTTGTTCTTACTTATGTGGCTGGACACTATTTTTTAGTCTATGACACAAAAATTATGGAAAAAATGAAGAATAACGTCAAATATACATTGCCGGAGCAAACCTTGAAACTACTGGAAACCGGAAGATATAAGGATTGTTTTACCCTTCTTCGACGCCGTTTGACAGAGAATCCTATACAAGGGTGGCTGAATAAATTATCTAATTCTGAAAGGACCTATCGGTACATGCTGGAATACTTTGCCAAGGGTCTTGAAGATCCGGGTCGAGATGAGGTGATAGCATCGATCCGATATGATCTTTTTGAAATTGCCCAACGAATAGACAAGGAAGCTTCTTCTACAGATTCCCCTGAAATTTATTTCTCAGTCTTGCGAATGTGCCGACTGCGACCCGCAGACATTTCAAAAAGTATTTCCAAAATCATACAGCTCAAAGCCATGTCTGACCTTGCTTTGAGTGCCGGACAATATCCATCATCCGTAATGGCTCAGATTGAAGACGAGGAAGAAAAACTTTTCAATGCTCTATGGACTTCAGACGATATCTCTGATGAGAACTATAGTGATGTTATTTCAGCAATTAAGGATAACACAATTCCCTACACTACTGCCTCGTTATGTATTTCAGCTGCTGGATTGTCGCTTATGAGATATTATAATAGGGCAGCCATGTTGATGCTAATATCTCTTGCAGATTCGGATGACTATAAAATTATGGCAAAAGCTCTTTCTACCTTGGTAATTGCCACATTCCGTTGGAAAGAAGTTATCTCAGATGATAAGAAAGTCTCGGCTGCCTTGGAAATGCTTCTTGAAATCGAGGGGATGCAGACGAGAATCCAAAAAGTGGTTAAGACCTTCATCCGCACTCGTGATACAGACCGGGTGTCGCGTAAAATGCAACGTGATGTGATTCCGGGTTTGATGCAATTTGGACCCGACATTTTGCAAAAACTAAAGAAATCATCCGAAGATGCTTCATTCACCGATCTTGATGGAAATCCTGAATGGGAGGAGCTTCTTCGCAAGTCAGGTCTTGAAGATAAACTGCGAGAACTGACAGAGATGCAGTCTGATGGCGCAGACGTGATGATGGTTGCTTTCTCAAATCTCAAGAGTTTCCCGTTTTTCCGTCAAGTGCGCAACTGGTTTTTGCCATTCACGGTTGAGCATCCGATGCTCAGATCTCTTAATTCTATTGATGATGAGGTTATGACATCCATGCTTGAAATAAACGGCATGATGTGTGACTCCGATAAATATTCCTTTGCATTTTCCTTAGCCTCAATGCCTGATATCCAACGCAATATGGTAATGTCGCAAATGCAGGCTCAATCAGAGCAGATCAAAGAACAACTGGCCGAACTTGAACTGATGAAGGCTGGCAAGGAATTTGATGATGAAATCATCCGATATTTCCGCGATCTATACAGATTTCACAAGTTGTTTCCAAAACGTGTAGAATTCTTTGATCCGTTTGCGCAACCAATAGACATTACTGAGATTCCGGTACTTAGCAACGCATTGGATTCTTCTGAGGCAATTCTTCCTATTGCAGAATTCTATTTCAAAAGAGGTTATTATTCAGATGCTCTTCCATTGATGCAAAGAATTGCGCAAACTTCGTCTGAAAGCCCGCACATTTGGGAGAAAATTGGCTTCTGTCTCGAGAAACAACCCAATGGTAATTCCGAAGCAATAGAGTCTTACATGAAGGCTCAGCTTTTCAATCCGGAGAGCAGATGGATTGCCAAACGCCTTGGAATATGTTTCCGTCGGGCTGGTGACTACAAAAATGCCATAGAATATCTGACTATGGCAAAACCGGAAGATGGCTCCTACGATAGAAATATATCCCTTCTTGTAGCTGATACTCTTATGGAAGGTGGAAAATGGGAAGAGGCTTTAACCGAACTCTATCGAGTTGATTATGAGAATCCGGACGACCCGACAGTGATACGCCGTATGGCTCGTTGCGCCTTTAGGTCAGGAGACTTGAAGAATAGCGAAAAATGGATGAACTCTATACCCAATATCAATCTTTCTGAGGAAGACTACAGATTGATGGGACACATTGCCTTTCTTAAAAAAGACATAGCAGAGGCAATGAGACTATACCGACTTACAGTTCGCCCTAACGATGAAAAGAGACTCTGGAAATCACATATTCTTTCAGACATAGACATTCTTGAGGAGCTTGGAGCTTCGCGCCCCACACTTCTTCTTCTCCTTGAAGCTCTCGCCTATACACTTGAATAATCATTTGCAGCAGCCTATGATTAAACATAATAAAACAGAGTGCTAATTTTTAATTAGCACTCTGTTTTAACTTATTTTTATAAGCTCATAACTTTGCGAGCCTGTTGATCTCAGTTCGGATAGATGTAACGGCTTCCTGAACATCCTTTGCATATTGTATCCTATCTTGCACAGCTGTAATGCCATGGAGCACGGTTGCATGTCTCCTATTTAATTTCACACCTATAGCCGACGAAGAAAGACCTGTCAGTTCATGACTAAGATACATGATCACCTGACGGGCATCTGCTATGTCGCGCACCCTGCTCTTTGTAAAGATAACGTCAGGATTCAGATTATAATATTCAGCTGTGGCATCAACAATCATATCGAAATTGATCGGTTTGGAAGATGGCGCTGACTTCACAGTATGACGCATAACTTCCTTAGTCAGATCAAGTGTCACCGGACAATTAAGGGTGATCGACCTGGTAAGAAGTCCCATTACTATTCCTTCGAGTTCCCTTACACTTCCTGTTGCACCGCTTGCTATGCAGTCAATGATATCGTCTGAAAGTGCAAGTCCGTTTTTCTGTGCCTTAAACTTCAATATATTTCTCCTGAGCATATAGTCAGGTTTAGGAAGCTCTTCGGTAACACCCCATTTGAAACGGTCGATCAATCGGTCTTCGATTCCGTCAAGTTCAACAGGGGGACGATCGCAAGTGAAGACGAGCTGCTTACCGTTATGGTGCATGTGGTTGAATATCGGGAACAATGTCTCTGCCGTTTTTTCTTTTCCTGAAATCTCCTGAAGATCATCAAGAAGAAGGACATCAACCTCCTGCTGAAACCAATTTATAAACACCGGCACCTTCTGGTTGATTACAGCATTGACATACATGTTCTGGAACTGACGCATTGGCAGAAATAATATCCTCGCACGGGGATTTTTTTCCTTAATCCTAATCCCTATAGCTTGAATGAGATGAGTCTTGCCAACTCCGACCGATCCGTAGAGGAAAAACGGATTGAAATCCGACTTGTTGGGATTTTCTGCAATGTAATGTGCTATCGTATACGGCAGCTTGTTGCTGTCGCCCAAGCAGTAGTTTTCAAACGTCATTGCAGGATTCAGCTGAGGGTCAACATCAACTTTCCTTCCATCTGAAGACTTCATGTAGTCAGCTACCGGACGCTGTATCGACTGCATGAATTTAGTGTCGACTGCATTGCTGCGCATAGGACTTGGATAATTGACGGCTGACTTCTTGTCGCCCCCTATCACCTCGACCTCATAACCAAGCTGAATTTCAGGACCAAACTCCTTACGTAGCACACTGGAGATAATATCAAGAAATCGGTCTTCATATTCCTCCATAAAAAACTTAGATGGCAACGAAAGAGTCAGTTGATTGTTTTCATATCTCACCGCCTTAGCTGGTGCAAACCAGGTCCTAAAACGCTCATCCCCAACATTATCACGGATAATGTTGAGACATGATTCCCATTTTTCTTTATACGCCTGGTTCATAAACTGATTGTTTGCTGGATTCGGTTTTTACGAAAACGTTTGCAAAGTTAAGATAAAATTTTCAAAAAATAAAACGTTTTTCATCCATTTTTTTCACTTTTTTTAATCCCCTTTGATTATCAGCAATATTTCTCCAATATTTAGACTCATTCTAAATAAGACCCTCCCATATTTGAGATGTTACTTTCTATAAACACGTGGCACATATAACTAAAAAGAGCCACATATCATGCAGCTCTTAATTATAATTATATTATTTTCAATCAAATTGAACAAATAGGCAAACGGGAAAAGTATTTATTCAATTATCCTCTTACCACCAACAAACCTTGAGGCATAATAGGGCTCATTGCAATTTGAAACCGTAATGCCGGAGGAGGTGGCAGCATGAATAAATGAAAAATTGCCATTCTCATCAGCATCAACAACAATTCCTACGTGTCCTACCCCACCCTTGGTGCTTCGGCCTTTGAAGAAAACCAAATCTCCTTTGCGAAGTGCTTTTCTATCTACCTTCTCGCCTTGATTAAATTGATCTCTTGAAGAAGGAGAAAGTGAATAGCCAAATTGACGATAGACATAACTTGAAAAGCCTGAGCAATCGAATGCCTTTGGACCCTTACTACCTCTGGAATATCTCTTGCCAAGATGGCTGCGCGCTTCTGAAAGAAGGTCATTGAGAAGCTCCTCAGTCTCACTCGATATAGCATTGGCACTCTCACGCGCAGCAATGTCTGCTTCCACCATTTTTGTTATTGTGGTTTTGTCGAGTCCGATGTTCTTAGCAGCTGCAAGCTGGTGCTTATGCGCCTCTGCATGGGCATTGCGGGTCTTTGCCGTTACACTCTGCGCGAGCCCAAACATCAGTGTCATTGATAGTAATATGTAAATGCTCCTCTTCATTGTTAGGTTTTGTCGTTTTTCTATCGTTTTTTGATATTGCAAAATTAATACAAAAATGTGACATAAGCAAGATATTTATTCTGTTTTTCAGTAAATTAATTCTTATTTAAATAATTTTAACATTCAGCACACAATGTCGTTTTCTATGCAACGATTTTGTCAAGACACCGAAAATAAGGTGTTCTCCTTGCATAATAGGCATTAATATATTATCTTTGCATTCAGAAACAAACACCTTATTATATGATATAATATGAAAAAAGCACTCATTCTCTTCGTGGCCACTTCGATGGCTGCCACTGCATCCGCCGACAGCGGTAAACTAACAAAATACTCAGACATTCACAAATCAGGAACAGAAGCCATTCTTCACGCATGGAGCTGGAACTTCCGCAATATTGCCGACAACATGAAGAAGATTGCTGATGCCGGTTATTCAATGGTTCAGACATCACCCGTGCAGCAGTGCTGGAATCCGGAAGGTTCAAAAGGAATGCTGTTCTCTGACAATGAAAAGGAAGGACAGTGGTATTTCTACTATCAACCGACCGACTGGAAAATTGGGAACCATATAGTTGGAAGCCGTGATGAAATGAAGCAGATGATGGATTCTGCAGCTAAATATAATGTTCGGGTCATAGTGGATGTGCTTCCAAACCATACCGCTTTCGACGTAGATGCGGTTAGTGAAGACCTCGTGAATGCCGCTGGAGGCAGAGACAAGCTGTACCATTCTCAGGGACTGAATCCTGTGCAAGATTATAACGATCGCTATCAATGCACACTATGGGGCTCGGGTGCTCTGCCTGATGTCAACACGGAAAATAAGGATTTCCAAAAATATTATATGCAGTTTGTCAATGACCTTCTTGATCTCGGCGTACGTGGATTCCGCTATGATACTGCCAAGCATATTGGAGTGCATTCTGATCCGGTTGATTCTGCCTCAGGAGTAAAGGAGAATGATTTTTGGGATGTTGCTACCGGCCAAAAGAGTGTAAAAGGTGTAAAACTGAATGTTCCTTATGAAGAGCTATTTGTGTATGGAGAGGTACTTCAAGACAAGAATGTACCGGAAAAGGAATATGAAGAATATTTCGGACAGACCGCTTCAAGCTATGGATGGATTCTGCGCGAGATGCTTGAGAAAGGCACATCCAAAGATCTCGACATAATTGACTGGAGGCACTCAGCTTCTCCTGAATCGCTGACCACTTGGGTGGAAAGCCACGACACATATTGCAATGCTCACGAGTCTGCGGGTCTTTCCGACGACCAAATCCGCACCGCTTGGGTATTTCTTACTGCAAGAGACAAAGGAACTCCCCTTTTCTTCTCGCGCCCGGCAGGCTCAACCAGGGAGAATTATTGGGGCGACAACAAACTTGGCGCTGCGGGAAATGATGAATATTTCCATCCGGAGGTGGTTGCTGTGAATCATTTCAGAAAAGATATGGCAGGGCAGGCTGAAAATATCCAGACTTGCGCCGACGGTGAGGTTATTGCAGTAAACAGGGGCAACAAGGGAGCGGCCCTGATCAATCTTAGCCCTCTCTCTAAACCTCTTGACGTGGCCACAAAACTTCCTGACGGTAAATACAAGGATAAGGTTTACGGAAAAGAATTTTATGTAAAGAAAGGCAGGCTTACCGGTATTCTTGCTCCTCGACGCACTTACATACTGCAAAAATAACAACATTAAAAAAAAATTAATATGAGGTGAACCGAAAGGCTCACCTCTTCGTTTTAATTGCAAACAAGAACAAAATAATCTACAGATCAAATTCTGTTAATAATATAAAAATCTTAATAACTATGGACAATTCTAAAAGCATCAAGGGCACACAGACTGAGAAAAATATCTGTATTTCATATCTTGACGAGTGCCAGTCATATTCCCGCTACAATTATTATGCACAGGCTGCAGACAAGGAAAATCTTTTCCCGGTTGGTGTAATATTTCGTGAGACTGCCAACAATGAGATGCACCATGCTAAAGTATTCCTGAAAATGCTCGAGAATACCGAGGTTGATGTTCAATTAGGCGTCGACGCAGGATTCCTGGGAAAAACTACCGACAACCTTCGCACTGCCATTAAAGAAGAAAAGGACAACGGTCATGATTTCTACATGGCAGCTGCAGACACAGCTGACAAGGAAGGCTTTCCTGAAATTGCCGAGCATTTCAGAGCTATTGCTGCTGTCGAGAAGACTCATCACGATCGTTTCGAAAACTTCTTGAATATGATTGAGAATGGCACATTATGGAAGCGTGACAAAGAAGTGACATGGAAATGTCTCGTCTGTGGATATACATACGTCGGTACGGAACCACCGGTAAAATGTCCTGCTTGCGACCACCCGTCTTGCCATTACATCTGCCTGGAAGACGGATATGCTCCGGCACCTCAGGGTTAAGGAAATATGAACATATATACGAAGTAAATTGAATTATCAAGACATCCTAATTTACTTTCCATTACTTCAATCCAAAGGCTGCTCCGCAATTGCGAGGCAGCCTTTACTTAATTTAATATCTCTAAACTTGATTATTCAAAGAATTTTTTGAAAACAGCTACTATATCTTCATGGTCTGAGACTCCACAAGTCTCAGCAGCGGAATGCATGGCCCATATTGCTGCTCCCATATCAGCCCCACGAAGGTCAAGTTGTCCTGTAAGAATATTTCCCAATGTCGAACCTCCTGCCACGTCAGAATGATTTACGAAGTATTGACATTTCACACCGGCTTCTTCGCAAAGAGTGCGGAATACCGCTGCTCCATCAGCATCTGTCATATACTTGCAGTTAGCATTTATCTTAACTACCGGACCACCACCGATGACCGGATGATTAGTCGGATCATACTTCTCATTATAGTTTGGGTGCCATGCATGCGCATCGTCGGCAGATATCATGAATGAATTGGCAATGGCTCGATAGAACGATTCGCTATCAGTGCCGGCGGTCTGGTCGCATATTCTCTCCAATATCTCACGCAAAACCGGTGAATGGGCGCCTTGCTTTGTACCCGAACCTGTTTCTTCATTGTCAAATACCGCCACGACCCTGGTTGCCGAAGACTCATGGCCACACTCTTGCAACAAAGCCTCAAGAGAGGCGAATGCCATACTCAGGTCATCGATTCTTCCGCTTTGCAAATATTCACTGTTGACACCCACAAGCTTGGAAGGCTCGCAGGGATAAAGATTCAATTCATAATCTATGATATCTTCAGGCATTATACCAAGATGC
Organism: uncultured Sangeribacter sp.; assembly: GCA_964421525.1. Classification (GTDB taxonomy): domain Bacteria; phylum Bacteroidota; class Bacteroidia; order Bacteroidales; family Muribaculaceae; genus Lepagella. The sequence continues at coordinate 19,302 of CAYQXG010000019.1, forward strand.
TCAGCGATTATACTTTTAACTACACCTCCGTGCTCCTTATATTCTTTGATTTTGTCATCAGAGAAATAACCCATCACAGGTTTCATATCCTTCTGCACACTCAGCTTGTTACCCTCATTGACCTCACGGTTAAAATGAATGGCAAGATGCGGAATAGTGCATACCGGACATTTGAGGTCGACTATCTTTGTCACCGGATGCAAAGCATCCGAACCCTTCATCATCACACGCCCCGACATTGATAACGGACGGTCAAACCATGTGTAGAGTATGCCACCTCCATATTTTTCAACATTAAGGCTTACCACTCCTCCTTCTCCATAGATTTCAGCGTTAGGTTTAACCTTGAAGCAAGGGGAATCACTATGAGAGGAGATGATGCGGAAACCTGCGTCTGCAGGTGATTTTGAGCCGGGTATGACCGTAAAAACTGCAGAATCATTCTTCACTATATAATATTTCTCACCTCTTTTGATGTCCCAGCTCTGACGGGCATCCAGACGCTTGAAGCCAGCCTTATCAAGTTCCTTACAAATTGTATCAACTGCGAGAAAATTGCAGGTCGAGGCATCAAGCCACGTCATTAGTCTCTGAATCATAAATAGCTAATAAAAAATTAATGCACATGTAAATCCAAGATATTTTCGAGGCTGTCTGGCTGAGGAGTGAAGGAGCTTAGCGAGCTAAGCAACTGACCAACAATGCCGGATTGACCGAAAATTACCGAATTTATTTGTGCAAGATTGGTTATGTTGAATTTATACATATATCGTTGAATTTCTATTAGCTACTTAGTTATTAAGTTTTATTATTCCCTTACAGAAATATTTCCTGAAAGTTTTCCGGATACAATGTCAGATCTGACATTGTATTATCTTAGCCAAATGGAATATATTATGAAAATTATGGGGAAAGCTAATAAAAAGGAGTCGACTCTATCGAGGAGTCCTCCGTGTCCGGGAATCCAATTTCCCGAATCCTTCACTCCATAGATGCGTTTAACTTTTGACTCAAGCAAGTCGCCGGCTGTTCCGAGAATACATGCTGAGGCGGCCAGAAGCAACCACACTCCCAACCCAAAGTTCTCCATTCCAAACAACGACGGACAGAATCTGTAGAGAAGACATGCTCCAATGAAGGCAATTACGACTCCACCGAAAAAACCTTCCCATGTCTTGTTAGGGGATATCTTCGGAGAAAGTTTATGCTTACCGATGAGCGACCCGACGATGTAAGCTCCTGAATCGTTCAGCCATAACATCACAAAAACAAACAACGCAAGCAGTGGCTGGACAATCATGGAGATGAATGCCAAGGAACAATAACCTTCGCCAAAATTAGCCGGATTCATATATGAATTGGACTTCACCGAATATTTTCCATCTACAATAGGCCTCAACAATCTAAGGACAATCCATGTAAAAATCGCATAGTTCCATTTCAAGACCCAAAAAAGACATAGCACTCCCATAATATCATAAATGAAAACCGGAAGTGTCTTACGGGAGAAATGATATGCCATGTTGTCGAGTTCACAAACGCATATTATTGCAAATGCAATTGCCATGACGACCAGAGGCCATCCTCCGTATAGTGTGCAGAAGATAATGACACCTGCATATATTAGGCCGGATATCGCGCGGATTAAAAACTTTCTCATATATTCATTCTAAGGTTGAAAGCACAAAATTAATAAAAATCACGGATATTTCACCATGTAAAAGGTATTATTTCCATTTTATTTGTTATTTTTGTATCATGATAGAGAAAATAAACAAATATTTCCCAAATCTGACTGACCGTCAGAAAGAGCAATTTAATGCCATGATGACGCTCTATCCGGAATGGAATGAGAAAATAAACGTCATCAGCCGAAAGGATATTGAGAATCTTGAGGAGAATCATCTGCTCCACAGTCTTACAATTGCCAAGTTCATAAGGTTTGCTCCTGGCACCCGTATTCTTGACTTTGGCACCGGTGGTGGACTGCCGGGTCTTCCGCTTGCTGTCTTGTTCCCTGATGTGAAATTCCACTTAATAGACCGTGTAGGCAAGAAACTCAAGGTTGCCTCAGACATTGCTGAAAAAATTGGACTCGACAATGTCTCTTTCCAGCACGGCGACTCCGGGGAATGCCATGAAAAATTCGATTTCGTGGTCAGCCGTGCAGTGATGCCACAGCCGGAACTCGTGAGACTAAGCCGAAAAAACATAATCAAAGGAGGAAAAAACGCCATTCCCAACGGCGTCATTGCCCTTAAGGGTGGAGATCTCAACGCTGAACTGAAAGATCTGAAATACACCGAGGTGGTCGACCTTTCCAATTATTTCAATGAGGATTTCTTCAAGACCAAGAAAATAGCTTACACCCCGGTAAATACATAATCCGTCAATTCTAAATTTAATATTATGTTGAAAATAGCAAAATTTTCATTCTATATGTTTGGCATAAACACCTACGTTGTGTTTGATCCAATTGAAAAACAAGCGGCCATCATCGACCCGGGCATGAGCCGTCCCGAGGAATTTGATGCCATGGAAAAATTCATAATCCGTGAGAATCTTACCGTGACTCACCTTATTAATACTCATCTTCACATTGACCATGCTATAGCCGATCAGTGGGTGAGTGAAAAATATGGAGTGCCTGTCGAGGCTCACGCCGACGACCGCACTCTCGGTCTCATTCTTGCACAGCAGGCTCAACGATTTGGCATACGTGGTGTGAACGTAAAGGTTGAGATAGGTCATGAACTCAAAGACGGCGATATCATCAAGATTGGCAAAGGGAGTCTGAAAGTGCTTCATGTTCCCGGTCACAGTCCGGGTAGCGTCGCGCTCTACGATGAGGCCGATGGTTTTGTGATTGTAGGCGACACCCTGTTCCAAGGAAGCATCGGACGAACCGATCTTATGGGAGGAAGCCATCGTCAGCTAATCGAAGCAATAAAGAATAAGCTTCTGACTCTCCCTCGTGAAACTGAGGTCTATTCCGGACATGGAGAACCGACAACAATTGGTATCGAGTTAGACTCAAATCCATACCTTGTTTAATATAAGGTTTAATATATTATGCATTTAATAATGCATTAAAAATTAGATCTCAATTCTAAAAAAATAATCATGGAAGAAATTAGAACAAGACTCATAAATTTAGTGGCACTTAGTTCAGATTACTGTGTAGTGCTTGAAAATGCAGGAACAATGGAGCGCGAAGAGCTTGTCAGCACTCTCCTCGGTTATCTACCAAGAATATATTTTGAATTTCACGATATAGAACCTGGAGACAATACATCAATCGAAGATTGGGGATTCGGAGTCAGCGAGCATCTTGAGGAACATCAATATGAAAGCGTTAGAATGCAATTGGCTATTGCATTTGGTGAAGATGACACGTATCTTGAGACTTTCGAAAAAGATATGAAATATTCCGACACACCTATAGCGACCTCCATTTCCGAAAACCTCACCGACATCTACCAACCTCTATATGATTTCGTAGTGGAAGTGAGGGAAAGTGAAGGCGACAACATGGAAGAAGCCTACAGGGCCTGCAGAGACAGTTTCAAGGAATATTGGTCTCAGACCCTGTGCAATGTGCTTCGTGCGCTCAATGCATTGCAAATGAGATGAACCATTTGATGTTTATTTCGTTTAACTTGCAAACAGTTCTTTAAGACTGTAATTTGAAAAACACACTAATACCATCTTATCATGCAAGTCAACACTGGAAAAGGCACCATCTCAATGATGGTCGTAATCGCCATTTGGTCTCTGTCAATTGCAGTCGATCTTCCGGGTCTGGCGGTGACCCCTATTGAAGGACAGCTGCGTTCAATATTTGAAGATGCAACTGACTTCAAGATTCAGTTGCTGACCGTGCTCCCCAACCTACTGATCATACCGTTTGTGCTGCTATCAGGAAAGCTGTCGGAGTCACGCCACAAGATTGCCGTCATCGTGACCGGTACCGTATTATATGTAGTGGCGGGAGCTCTTTCGATTTTCTCCAGCTCACTGAATGTGCTCATATTCCTGAGTTGTCTGCTTGGAGCCGGATGCGGACTTATTCTGCCTTTCTCAACTGGTCTTATTGCAGATGTGTTCACAGGCAAGTATTGTATGAAACAGATGGGTATCGTCTCCGCCATTGGTAATGTGGCTCTTGTGGCCGCCACCTTTGCAGTTGGATTCCTTGCCGCAAAAAGCTGGCACCTTCCGTTCCTCGTATATCTTTTGCCGTTGATTTCACTTGTTCTGATACCATTTCTTCGCAAGATACCACAAAGTGACTTCGACCAATCAAACGATAACTCATCTTCTACATCGGTTGACAATACTCCTCAGACTATTGATGCTGACGGATTCTCAACAAAGGGCCAGACTATCAAGGGTGGTTTCTATGTTGGCCGGACAGTATGGTTACTGCTTGCCTACTTTTTCTTCGTATTCGCAACCTGCATTCCGGCTTATTATCTTCCGAATATCAAATGGATCGATGCTGAGGCTGCCTCATCAATGACCTCTACATTCTATTTCGCAATGTTCGTGATGGGCATATCCCTGACAAGATGCATGAAAGTCTTCCATAAATTCACCTTCATTGTCGCTACAGCCATGATAGTTGCAGGGTTTGCACTCTTTATTTTCACCCACTCTTTCGTAACATATATTATTGCAGCCGCAATAGCGGGACTTGGAAATGGAATAGCCCAGCCTACATTCTACACAAAGGCTACCGAGATCGTGGCAAACCAAAACAAGACAACCCTTGCACTCGCCTATCTTCAGGTGGCCAATTATGTGGCAATCTCGATTGCACCGGTAATCATCGACACAGCGAGAGCAATATTCCATCAAGACTCAAGCAATATCTTCCCCTTCATATTCTCCGGAATATCAACGGCAATTGTCCTGATAGTCGTGATTCTACGCTCACGCCACTTCGTCTTCGGCATCAGCAAGAGCTATTACGATTAAACAAAATAACTAAAAAATCCAAGAGGGGATGTCTTCAAAAAAAGGCATTCCCTCTATTATTTAATATTTAAGCAAATTTAGCATTGACAGCGCCTTTCTCCCTATTAATTCTCCTAACGCCCTTATCCGCCCCTAAATACCCTTAAATCCCCAACCTGATAACCTCAATCTCGCATAATCAATCCCAACAATCAACAACTAATCAAACCTCCCAATAAAAATCCAACGCCCCAATAGGCACGCATAACCCATACATCCTATTTCCAAGTCAAGATAGGTAGGGAGCGATCTCCGAGCGCGACAACAATCCCGACATCCAAATTAAAAAATGATTTTTGTAAGATAAGGCATAAACCCAAAAATCCCATTGTAACTTTGCACCCGGAACCCAGATTCCTCACGTGACCTTGAGGCCCACACGTCGCCCTTCACGTGCTGAGACCCAGAAACGTTGTCAATTCAGAGGCCGGAACCATTAGATCTCAAAAATTTCCCTCACCGCAAAATAGGTAGGGAGCGATCTCCGAGCGCGACACAATCCGCTGAGAATCTGACATCTGAACTCTGACATCTTTTTCGACCGAGATCTCAGAAAGAGAACAATGACAAGTCTGCAACAACCCGTCGGCGCATGGGGGATAAGCGCCAACCAATGCTAATTATGCATGATGCTTGATAATGAGACTGCAGTTCATGAGGCCCAAACGTCGCCCGCTGCCATCAATTTATCATTCATAATCGATCATTGATCATTAGATAACCAATCGGTTTGTCCGCATTTCGGAAAACGGAAAACGGAAAACCCAATTGATCATTAATCATTCATAATTAATCATTGACATAGAGCCTCGGAACGAGGGACAGTCCCTTAGATGCCTGTGGCATGACCGCATTCATGGGCCTTGGCTCTCCCGGCATAGGTGCCGGGATAATCCTTACCCGTATGATCTTTCTACATATCTATATTTTAGCACGCAGGCAGAACCCGACTCGCTTCTGTCTACGTGCTTTTTTTTGTTTGTTTGCAATTTATGTATTATCTTTGCAAAGAAATAACTTAATGTTTCCTTCACCATGAAGAATAATTTATTCAAAAAACTATTAGTTGCCATTGCCTGCGTATTTCCATTCTCTATTTCAGCACAAACTCCGGAACTGGAACATGTGTTTGATATTCGTGCTGAAATTAGCCAGGCCATCAACGGCGGACAAAATCCTCATGGTGTGCGTGTGACTATCCCTATCACTGGTGGAGATGTCTCCGGAAAGGTAAACGGAAAGATTATTCCTGGCGGTGCCGACTATCAAATAATGAATCCGGAACAAAGACGCTCTGAGCTTACTGCCATATATACGATAATGACCAACGACTCGGTTGCAATTCATGTATGCAACAAGGGTGTCAACGTTTTTGCCAAAGATGACAATTACTTCATGACATCTCCGAGATTTGAATGTGACATAAACTCTAAATATAACTGGCTCAATAACCGAATATTCATTTGCCGTCCGGTCGGATTCGAAAAAGATGCAATCGTCCTCCGTGTCTGGATGGCAAAATAATCAATTCACAACTCCTAAACAACCCACAATGAAAACCTCAATTTTCAAAACTATCACAGCGCTTTTGTTTGCCGGCACTTTAGTTTCTTGTAGCCCTAAAAAAGCCAATGTCTCTCTTGAATTTCCGGAAGATTTCAACGGCAAGACAATTGATCTGGTTAGTTTTAACGACAGCACCCTGATTGCTACCGCAGATATCACTGAAAATAAAGCCTCTTTCCAATTGATTGAATCTGATTCCTTACAAATGCCTGTTCTGGCGATGTTCATGGTTGATGGCAGAGTGAAGGGCTATTATGTTGTAGAGCCTGGCGATGCCACATGGACTCTCGGTCAGAACGTTGCGGAAGGTACAGACATGAACATCTCTTTCAAGTCTCTTTTGACTGAACTTGATGAAGCTGATGAAGCTGAAGATTTTGATGCTATTATTGCAATATCTGAAAAGAACTATAATGACAACAAAGACAATGTCTTCGGCCCTTATTTTGGTGTGGAATGGCTTAAATGGGCAGACCATCAAAAGGTTGATTCCCTTCTTGCCGAAGCTCCCGCATCGTTAAAAGACTCAAAGCGTGCTCAGCACTACATCAAATTCGCACGACTTCGTGCTAAGACAGCTCCGGGTCAGCCATACGTCGACTTTGAAGGCAACGATGCTGACAATAACACGGTCAAATTATCAGATTATATTATTCCGGAACATTACACCCTCGTTGATTTCATGGCAAGTTGGTGCCCATATTGCATTAAGGATATGCCCAAGATCAAGGAAATATATGCAAAGCATAAGGATAAAGGACTTGAAGTTGTAAGTGTAGCTGTACGTGATGAGCACGATGCAACTGCTCGTGCAGTTGAAAAACATGGCATAGACTGGAATGTGGTCTATGATACTCAAAGACGTCCCTACGATTTATACGGCTTCTCCGGCATTCCACACTATATGCTTATAGATCCGGATGGAAATATCGTTATGCGCTCATCCAATCTTGGAGATGTTGAAATGTATTTGCCTGATTGATATTAATACATTAACGTTTCTTATACCTTTGAAAAAAACATTGACACAAACTCCAATGTTATAATATTGGATTTTGGCACGGTATTTGCTACTTACATTGCGTGCGGTGTCACATCCGCTAATTATTAATATTGTATAACCTAAAAAGTGATAAAAAGAAATGAACATCAAACCACTTGGCGACCGAGTATTGGTTCAGCCTACTGCTGCAGAAGAAGTGACTATGGCAGGAATCATCATTCCTGACTCAGCTAAAGAAAAACCACTCCGTGGTAAGATTCTTGCCGCTGGTAACGGCACTAAAGATGAGGAAATGACCCTCAAGGCAGGCGATGAAGTGCTCTATGGCAAATATGCAGGCACTGAAATCGAATTTGAAGGTGAGAAGTACATAATTATGCGTCAAAGCGACGTACTCGCTGTGATTGAATAACCTTAATTAAATTTAATAATGAAGCTGTTTCAACAACTTCAAAAAAAAGAAAGATACAAACTACTATGGCAAAAATAATCAAATTTAACATACAGGCTCGCGAAGAGCTTAAGAAAGGCGTCGACGCTCTTGCTGATGCTGTAAAAGTGACTCTCGGTCCTAAAGGCCGCAACGTTATCATCGAGAAGAAATTCGGTGCACCTCACATCACAAAAGACGGTGTGACAGTAGCTAAGGAAATAGAGCTCGAAAATGCTTTTGAAAATATGGGCGCTCAACTCGTGAAGGAAGTTGCTTCCAAGACCGGCGATCAGGCTGGTGATGGAACAACAACCGCCACCGTGCTTGCCCAGGCAATCGTCACCGAAGGCCTTAAGAACGTTGCCGCCGGTGCCAACCCCATGGATCTAAAACGTGGTATTGACAAGGCTGTTTCTAAGGTTGTTGAAGGCATAAAGGCCATGAGCCAGGAAGTTGACGATGATATGGCAAAGATTGAGAATGTTGCCCGTATTTCCGCAAACAACGATGAGGAAATTGGCCGTCTCATTGCAGAGGCTATGAAGACAGTCAAGAAAGAAGGTGTGATTACAGTGGAAGAAGCAAAGGGTACTGAGACCACTGTTGAAGTTGTGGAAGGTATGCAGTTCGACCGTGGCTACATCAGCCCCTATTTCGTGACTAATTCCGAGAAAATGGAATGCGAAATGGACTCTCCGTTCATTCTTCTATATGATAAGAAAATATCAAACCTTCAGGAGATGCTTCCTATCCTTGAGGCAGTTGCTCAAACAGGCCGTCCTCTCCTCATCATTGCTGAGGATGTCGACAATGAGGCTCTCGCAACCTTGGTCGTAAACCGTCTTCGCGGAAGCCTAAAGATTTGTGCAGTGAAAGCTCCCGGCTTTGGCGACCGTCGCAAGGAAATGCTTGAGGACATTGCAATCCTTACCGGTGGTAATGTAATCAGTGAAGTCAAAGGCATGCAGCTCAAACAGGCTACTGTTAATGACCTTGGTACTGCTGAAAAGGTTACAGTCAACAAAGACAACACAACTATCGTTAATGGAGCTGGTTCAAAAGAAGCTATCGAGGCCCGCGTAAACCAGATCAAGGCTCAGATTGAGACCACAACATCCGACTACGATAAGGAAAAGCTGCAGGAACGCCTCGCTAAACTCGCAGGTGGTGTTGCCGTGCTCTACATCGGCGCCCCTTCTGAAGTTGAAATGAAAGAGAAGAAAGACCGTGTTGACGATGCTCTTAGCGCCACTCGTGCTGCTATTGCTGAAGGTATTGTCCCGGGCGGCGGCGTAGCATACATCCGTTGTGTCGACTCTCTTTCCGAACTCAAGGGAGAGAATAACGACGAGACAACTGGTATCGCAATAATCCGTCGTGCTATCGAGGAACCGCTTCGCCAGATTGTTGCTAACGCTGGCCTTGAAGGTGCTGTAATTGTACAGAAGGTCAAGGAAGGAACCGGAGACTTCGGCTACAACGCACGTACTGATAACTACGAGAACTTCTTCGCAACTGGTGTGATCGATCCTGCTAAGGTGACTCGTGTAGCACTTGAGAATGCAGCAAGCATCGCCGGCATGTTCCTTACAACTGAATGTGTGATTGCAGACAAGAAAGAGGACAATCCTGTTCCTCCGATGCCCGCCGGTGGAATGCCCGGCATGATGTAATGCACGATCGGTATTGACATAAAAGGCGGGAGGCTGCATCAGCATTCTCCTGCCTTGCCATTTTTGGCACGATGTTTGTATATCTTACCAAAACGAGAACGAAAGAAACAAATAAATGAAGAACGACTATTCAAAACAATTCAGGCCTATTTTGGAACATGCCTATAAAATTGCTCAGGAATTCGATTCTAAGATCATTGTCAGCGAGCATTTCGTGCTGGCTGCCCTCCGCGATGAATCCGGGTATGCATTCAAAATCCTGACACAACTCCGTGTGCCAATCGACAAGATGAAACAGGAAGTTGAGGAGCAGATCGCTGAAATCGGCAACTCGGGAGAGTCCACAACTCTCTTTGAGCAGCAATACAGGATCAGTCTTCCCGCCGTAAGACATCTTCAGCTTGCCACTTCTGAAGCACGCAAGATGCATGCTTCTGTCATTGGAGGTGAGCATATTCTTCTTGCTCTTATCCACGACTCGCGCTCTATGGACAGCGAGTTCCTGCGGGAATTTAAGGAAAAATACCTTAATTTCGATATCTCTATCCAATCTTTCGGTCCTGGCCAGATACCTCCTTTCCCATTCGCCCAGAAGGACAATGACGAAGATCCTGATGCAGAGGAGGAAGATGACGATGTATTTGAGCCTTCCTCAACATATTCCGGAAAAAAGGCTTCAAAGTCAAAATCAAATGAAAAGTCTGATACCCCGGCATTGGATAAGTTTGGCTACGATATGACAAAAAGCGCTTCCGAAGGTCGTCTTGACCCTGTCGTAGGGCGTGAGATGGAAATCGAGCGTCTTGCGCAGATACTTTCCCGAAGGAAGAAAAATAATCCGGTTCTCATTGGTGAACCGGGTGTGGGTAAATCAGCTATCGTTGAAGGGCTTGCACTCCGGATCAACCAACGCAAGGTGAGCCGTGTGCTTTTCAACAAACGCGTGATTGGTCTTGATATGGCTGGTTTGGTGGCTGGTACAAAATATCGTGGTCAATTTGAGGAAAGAATCAAGGCTGTGCTTGATGAGCTTCAGAAAAATCCTGACATCATTCTTTTCATCGATGAGATCCACACCATCGTTGGAGCCGGCAGTGCGCCCGGCACCATGGATGCGGCAAATATGCTTAAGCCCGCTCTTGCCAGGGGTGAAATTCAATGCATAGGAGCAACAACCCTCGATGAGTATAGAAAGAATATTGAGAAAGATGGTGCTCTTGAGCGCAGATTCCAGAAAGTTATCGTTGAGCCAACCTCTCCAGAAGAGACTCTTGAAATCCTGAATCAGGTAAAATCAAAATATGAAGACCATCACAATGTGGTCTACACTGATGAAGCCCTGAAAGCTTGCGTGGAACTTACAGAGAGATATGTAAGTGATAGGAACTTCCCAGACAAGGCTCTTGATGCCCTCGATGAGGCTGGAAGCCGTGTGCATATCAGCAACATTGTGGTTCCTGAAGAGCTTGATGCCCTGGAAAATGAGATTGCTGAGACTACCGAACAAAAACTTGAGGCTGCAAAGGCTCAAGACTTTGCAAAGGCATCTGAACTAAAAAGCCGTGAGACTTCCCTTAAGAACGAGCTTGAAAAGGTAAAAACCAAATGGGAAGCTAAGCTCGACAAGGAACGTCAGACTGTTGATGATGAAAAGGTTGCCGAAGTCGTGGCGATGATGACCGGTGTTCCTACTCAAAGAATTGCCCAGACCGAGGGAAATCGACTTCTTGAGATGGGCACCACCCTTAAAGGATCCGTGATTGGTCAGGATGAAGCTATCAAGAAGGTTGTAAAAGCTATCCAGAGAAACAGAATCGGACTTAAAGATCCTGATAAACCTATTGGAGTATTCATGTTCCTTGGTCCAACTGGTGTCGGCAAGACTCACTTGGCAAAGAAACTTGCAGAATATCTTTTCGATAGCTCGGACGCACTCATTCGCGTAGACATGAGCGAGTATATGGAAAAGTTTACTGTAAGCCGTCTCGTTGGTGCTCCTCCGGGCTACGTGGGATATGAAGAAGGTGGCCAGCTCACAGAAAAAGTTCGCCGTCGCCCCTATTCTGTGGTTCTTCTCGACGAGATTGAGAAGGCTCATCCGGATGTTTTCAACCTGCTCCTTCAGGTAATGGACGAAGGTAGGCTGACAGATTCGCTCGGAAGGCGCATCGACTTCAAGAACACAATAATTATCATGACCTCCAATGTCGGAAGCCGACAGCTCAAAGATTTCGGAAGTGGAATCGGATTCAACACTGCAGCCGACGACAAGAAGCAGGCTCAGGGAGTTATCTCTAAGGCTCTCAACCGGGCATTTTCACCCGAGTTCCTTAACCGAATTGACGACATAGTTATGTTCGACCAACTCGACAAAGAAGCTATCTTCAAGATAATTGATGTGGAACTCAAAGACTTCTACGGTAGGGTCATGAAACTTGGTTATGAATTGAAGCTATCAGCCGAGGCCAAGGATTTCATAGCAGAGAAAGGTTATGACAAGAATTTTGGTGCTCGTCCATTGAAACGCGCTATCCAAAAATATCTTGAAGATGATCTCGCAGAGCTCCTTCTCCGTCTTAACGCAGAAGGTAAACTCGGTGGCACTATAGAGGTATCCCGGAAAGAAGACTCTGAAAGACTCAATTTTGAATATATTGACCCTTGCGCATGATTCATGCGCTGTGTGACATCAACAGGGACCTTGCTTGACTGCAAGGTCCCTGTTTCTTTATAAAAAAATGGCACTGAAACCGAATCAAATTTGCATATCTTACTTTTTTTTGTTAATTTTGTAAGTTGAAAAGATTAGGCAAAAATGACAATTGACGAAGATAAGATAATTCCGGTCAATATAGAATCGGAAATGAAAAGCGCCTACATCGATTACTCGATGTCGGTTATAGTTTCGCGCGCTCTTCCTGATGTCCGCGATGGTTTCAAACCCGTCCATCGCCGTGTCCTTTACGGAATGGGCGAAGTTGGCAACTACTACTCTGGTGATACAAAGAAATCAGCTCGCATCGTCGGAGATGTGATGGGTCACTACCATCCTCACGGGGACTCGTCAATCTACATGACTATGGTCCGCCTTGCTCAGGAATGGTCACTCCGCTACCCTCTCGTATTCGGACAGGGAAACTTCGGCTCTATTGACGGCGATTCCCCTGCTGCAATGCGTTACACCGAGGTCAAGCTTTCTCGTATGGGCGAGGAAATGCTGCGTGACCTTGACTCAGACACTGTCGACTTTGTCCCTAACTTCGACAACACCACAAAAGAACCAACAGTACTTCCGACACGTATTCCAAACCTGTTGGTCAACGGAGCGGCTGGTATTGCTGTAGGTATGGCAACAAACATGCCTCCCCACAATCTTACCGAGGCTCTAAACGCATCCCTTGCTCTGATTGACAATCCGGATATCGACATTGAAGGACTGATGCAGTATGTAACTGCCCCTGACTTCCCTACCGGTGGTGAGATTTTCGGTATGCAAGGCGTCAGAGATGCTTATGAAACCGGCAGAGGCCGCATTGTGCTGCGGGCGAAAGCAGAAATCGAATCAAACGGCACACATGACCAAATTATAGTCAGTGAGATACCATACGGAGTTCTAAAAAATGATCTCGTCAAGAGTATCGCCGACATGGTCGAGGAAAAGAAAATTGAGGGCATATCCGACATCACCGACACTTCGGCTCGTGGCAAGATACATATTGCCATCGACATCAAACGTGATGCAAATGCAAGAGTTGTTCTCAACAAACTATACAAGCTGACTCAACTTCAGACAAGCTTCAGCGTCAACAATGTGGCTCTTGTCAATGGACGTCCACGCACACTCAACCTTAAGGAAATTCTTCAGTATTTCGTTGAACATCGCCACGAGATAGTGATACGTCGCACCAAGTTCCTTCTCCGTAAGGCCGAGGAACGCGCTCACATCCTTAAGGGACTGATGATTGCATGCGACCATATTGACGAAGTAATCAAGATCATCCGCAATTCAAGAACCACCGATGAGGCACGTGAGAGACTGAGCGAGAACTTCGGACTTGACGAAATTCAGACTCGTGCAATAGTGGAAATGCGCCTCCGCCAGCTTACCGGTCTGGAACTTGACAAACTGCATGCCGAATATGACGAACTGATGAAGCAAATTGCCTTCTACAATCAGATTCTTTCAGATGATGCTGTTTGTCGCGATGTAATGAAACAGGAGCTAATTGAGATTAGAGATAAGTTTGGAGATGAAAGGAGAACTAAGATCAGCAAGTTCTCAAGCGATCTAAACGCAGAGGATTTCTACCCTGACGATGAGATGATCATCACAATTTCCCATCTCGGCTATATAAAGAGAACTCCTCTCACCGAATTCCGTGCGCAAAACCGTGGCGGAGTCGGTGCTAAGGGTAGCAGCACGCGCGATCAGGATTTCATCGAGCATATATATCCGGCTACCAACCATAACTATATGCTCTTCTTCACAAACAAGGGTCGTTGTTATTGGCTCAAGGTGTATGAAATTCCCGAGTTTGCCAAGAACTCCAAAGGGCGTGCAATCCAGAATCTGCTTAATATAGACGCAGATGATGCTGTCAATGCATTCATCTGCATCAAGAATCTGAATGATGAAGAATTCGTGAAGAACCATAATCTCCTCTTCGCTACCCGTAATGGTGTTGTCAAGAAAACTCCTCTTGAAGCCTATAGCCGTCCAAGGGCAAATGGTGTCAACGCTATCATTATTCGTGAAGATGACACCTTGCTTCAGGTTGAGCTCACTGATGGTGAAACTCAGGTGATTCTTGCGAGCAAAGCAGGTTATGCAACACGCTTCAGCGAATCTGAACTTCGCGAGATGGGACGCGTATCTACTGGTGTCCGCGGAATGACTCTCAGAAGTGACGACGACGAAGTTGTAGGTATGGTCACTGCCAAGACCGACGACACTGAGCACAGTATTCTTGTGGTTTCAGACAACGGTTTCGGAAAACGCACTGATCTTGAAGACTATCCTATAAGTCTGCACCGCGGAGGTAAAGGTGTTAAGACATTAAATATCACCGACAAGACCGGACCTCTTGTAGCCATTAAGAAAGTGACTGATTCCAACGACCTCATGATCATTAACCAAAGTGGAATCACACTTCGTCTTCCAGTTGACACCCTTAGGCTGCAAGGTCGCAATACACAAGGGGTGAAGTTGATCGACCTCACCAAACGTGGAGATAAAATCGCGTCGGTTTGCGTTGTTGACTCAGATCCGGAAGAGGAAATAGAGAATGAACTCGAATCTGAAATGCAGTCTGCACCTGCAAACGGCGGTATCTCCGAACCCGAGACTTCCGAAAGTGAGGATAACCAAAATTCTGCAAACAACGAAAATAACAATTAATCTAAAAAAATAAAAACCAAAATGAAAAAGCTCATGACATTCGCGCTTTGCTTCGCAGCCATAGGCTCGATGAGCGCACAAAAAGCTAACGTGGAAGCAGCCAAAAAGCTTTCAGGAAAGCCGGAACAGATTGCTGAAGCCCGTAAACTTATTAATGAGGCTATGCAAAATCCCGAGACTGCTAACGACGCACAGACCTACTATATCGCAGGTAAGATCGAATTCGATGCTTTCGATAAGGATCTCACCAGCAGCATGATCAACCCGACTTCTGTGGATCCTATTAAGATGGGTGAAAACCTCATCAACGGCTATAATAGTTTCGTCAAGGCACTTCCGTTGGATCAAGTACCTAATGAGAAAGGTAAAGTGAAACCTCGTTTCACCAAAGATATGCTTGGAAAGATCAAGGGTCACGCGAATGACTATTTCAAAGCTGGCGCTGACTTCTTCAATGCTCAGAAATATTATCCTGAAGCTTATGAAAGCTTCCTGATCTACGCAGACATGCCGGAACAAGACTTCATGGCATTAGAAAAAGTGGAACTTCCTGCCGAAGATCGTGGCACTGCATATTTCAATGCCGGTCTTGCAGCATATTCCGGAAATGAAGTACTCAAAAGTGCAGATGCATTCCGCAAGGCTCGTAACGTGGGCTATAATGACAAGCAGGCCTTTGTATATGAGATCGCATGCTGGCAGGCTGCCGCTCAGCGCGATTCAACAATGGAAGAGACTGCAAAGGAAAAAATCCTGGCTATTGCAGAAGAAGGCGACAAGAAATTTGGCATTGAGGAACCTCTCTTCATCAACAATATCGTGAATTTCCTCGTTACTGACTCCAAATATGACCAGGCACTCGCAAAAGTCAACGACCTGATTGCAGCAAATCCTGACAATGCAGGTTTGTATGGCCTCCGTGGTTTCGTTAATGACCGCAAGGGAGATGACGAAGCTTCTGTAAATGACTATAAGAAAGCTGTGTCGCTCGACGGTGTTGACTTCGAGACCCTTAAGAATGCAGGCAAAAAAATCTACCGTGTAGGTGCAGAAAAATGGCAAAACATCGAAGGTGCAAGCGCAGAGGCTCGCGCAGCCCGTCTGGATGTCAAGACTAACTACTTTGAGGCTGCAAAGGCAATCACAGATAAGGCTAAGGCTATAAATTCCACCGACACAGACCTTGACTATCTGATTGAAAATATTGATTATGCCTTGACTACTTACTTCAACTAATTGCAAGGCTTAAACTTATTGGAATCGGGCGCGGATATATTTTCATCCGCGCCCGATTCATATATATACCCGAAAAGAAATTTGTGATTTTTTTTACAAAATTTATATCTGATTTTTATCATATATGAAAAAAATTAAGTAACTTTGCATTTTGAAAAAGACAACAGTTTTACACCCCCCAAATTGAAAAAACATGGGACTATTTTCATTGACACAAGAAATTGCTATGGACCTTGGCACAGCCAACTCCATAATAATTCATAAAGATAGGATCGTAGTCAACCAGCCTTCAGTTGTGGCTATCGACAATAAAACCGACAAACTCCTTGCTGTGGGTGAGGAAGCCCACCAGATGGAAGGTAAAGAACCCCCGGGCATACGCACTATCCGCCCTCTGCGCGACGGTGTAATTGCTGACTTTAACGCAGCCGAACAGATGATTCGTGGTCTCGTCAAAATGGTCAACAGCAAGCGCCGTTGGTTCTCACCAAGCCTCCGTATGGTGGTATGTATCCCGTCAGGCTCTACAGAGGTGGAGATCCGTGCTGTGCGTGATTCAAGCGAACATGCCGGTGGACGTGACGTCTTCATGATCTATGAGCCGATGGCAGCTGCTCTTGGCATCGGGCTTGATGTCGAAGCGCCTGAAGGAAACATGATTGTAGACATAGGTGGCGGCAGCACTGAAATTGCTGTAATTTCTCTTGGAGGAATCGTAAGTAATAAGAGCATCCGTGTTGCAGGTAATGACCTTACTGCCGATATTCAGGAGCACATGGGTCGTGTCCACAATCTTAAGATAGGCACTCTCATGGCTGAAAGAATCAAGATTCAGGTTGGCAGTGCCCTTACAGATCTCGAGAATCCACCTGAACCATTCATAGTAAGAGGTCCTAACAGGATGACCGCTCTTCCGATGGAGGTTGCAGTGACTCACGAAGAAATAGCCCATAGTATTGAAAAGACCATCGCCAAGATGGAAACTGCAATCTTAGCGGCACTCGACCAGACACCTCCTGAACTTTATGCCGATATTGTCAGAAACGGCATCTATCTTGCCGGTGGAGGTGCCCTGTTAAGAGGCCTTGACAAGAGACTTACAGATAAGTTCCACATCGAATTCAAAGTAGCGGACGATCCGTTGACTGCTGTAGCCCGTGGCACTGGCGTGGCTCTCAAAAACATCAATAGGTTCCGCTTCCTCATCCGATGAGGAATCTCCTGAATTTCATCATAAAATACAGCAC
>CAYQXG010000020.1:0-36459 GCA_964421525.1 uncultured Sangeribacter sp.
ACCGTCCAAAAACGGGCTGAGGTAACTTTTTTGAAGATATTGACATAAATTGAATTCAAATATTAATTTATAATAATGATTCCAAACTCATAAGGGAAAGAGATTCTCCTGGGGAAATTACCCAAAGCCTCGCTGGCTTGGGCGCTTTTCGACCTTTGGCTCAGTCACATAGCCCGCTATGCTCCCGAGCCTGCATGCCGAAAATCATCCCAACCCAGCTTCCTCGGGGCCTCTCAAATCTTATGAGACGGGGTCTAATAATGAAACCCGGCAAGACATCATCGTGAGCCTTACCGGGTTTCTATTTATTCAGGTCCCGACTTATAAAAATCAAAACACATTCAGAGTCACTTCCTGCTGGAGCGGAAGGTATATTCCGGATGCTCCTCGAGTGTGAAATTGAAGAAGTCGTTGAATGGCTTTAGCGTGCGGAAAAGCTTCCCAAGTTTATCTGTGATGTTCTTTGAGGTGAACTCCTTGTCGGAAAGCCGGGCAGCCATCACGAAACTTTTGGGCTTTAACAAGTCGATATAGGGCCAATCCTTAGGAAATCCTTTGGGGGCTGTCTTCAGTGGATCCTGCCAAAAGGGTTTATAATATTTGGAGAATTCCGGATTATTGATTATTTCCAGATACTCATCTATATTATTGTAGATTTCACTACGGTATTCTTTCAAAAGAGGTGCTTCCGGACACCATGCACCACCACCTACAATGCACTCCCCGGGCTGTATATGCACATAGTAACCGCAATATTCACTCTTCTTTCCACCACGCGGATTAATATAAATGCCTATATGGGTCTTATATGGGGTCTTATCGGCAGAAAAACGGGTGTCACGGTATATTCTGTAAAGGCAATCAGAGGGGCTTAGATATGCCGCCTCCGGTTCGATCTCAGCCACTATACCGATGAGTCGTGATGTGAAGGCCTCTACCTTCTCCTTTACTTTGAGATAATCTTCCTTATGCGCATTAAACCAATCACGGTTATTGTTTATTGCCAGTTGTTTCAGAAATTCAAGTATATCTTCCATTTCAAATGGGTTAAAGTCATAAACTGAGTAAACATTACTAACGAAAATGAGCAGCAGGTAACCGAAGTTAACCATGCTGCTCATCCTCTCTCCTCGGCGGTGCGGACGGGACTTGAACCCGCGACCTCCGGCGTGACAGGCCGGCATTCTAACCAGCTGAACTACCGCACCAAGTTTCCTTTACTGACGGAGTTTTTTGTTTGCATCCGGGGTTTGTTTCCCGATTGCGAGTGCAAAGTTACAACGTTTTTTTGTTCTGTGCAAATTTTTTCACCACTTTTTTCAAAAAAAATTACAACATTTTTCTTATGACATTAGTTATCAATATTATAAAAAATCGAGATTTTTTGCCATTTATGATTGGTAACGACATATCAAAGTAACTTCTCCATAAAAATTGTTATTTAAATATGATTCTTGATTGCCATACACATAACCCGGAACCTGCGCCGAACGCTATTATATCGACATCGCCGATAGGATTCATTGCGCATGGCGATCAAAAATGGTCAGTCGGCATTCATCCCTGGGATCTCGATCTATTCTGCGGTGACAATCTCCGTATAAAGGATGAATTATGGGTAGAGCTGGTGGCTGCCGGTGCTTCTCCATCGGTAGTGGCTATAGGGGAATGTGGAATTGATCTCGTCAAAGGTGGACTTCTCGCCACTCAGATGCTCGCTTTCAGAAAGCAAGCACTGCTTGCTGAGAGACTCAGGAAACCGCTCATCATTCATTCTGTTAAAGCGCACGACATTATTGTCGGTATGAAAAAAGACATTAAGCCGGAGCAGCCGTGGATCATACATGGGTTCCGCAATAAACCCACCATTGCTGAGATTTATTTAAAAGCAGGTTGCTATCTCAGTTTTGGCGAGAAATTCAGTCCGGAGGCACTTGACATAACTCCCAACGACAGGGTACTGGCAGAAACCGATGAGTCTGCACTATCCATTGATATAATAATTGCCCGGCTTGAGGAATCTATCCAGAGAAGAATCAGGGAAGACATTGTGTCTAACGGGGAAATATTCACTAATTATTCAAACACAAGCAACTAAAATTTATGAAAAGATATATACTGACAGCAGGTGCCATTGCTGCAGTCATACTCAATGCAGCTGCTCTCCGTCTCGAACCGTTGAAATACGGCGATATGGAAAACTGGGTGACACGCAACATTACAGAATCGAAAATAATAGGCGGAAAGAACAAGACGCTCTATGAGATAGCCCCCAAAGCGACAATCGATGGAAACAAGGTCTACAAAAACATGGGCGGTTCACCATGGGCAACCTCAAATGCCTATGCCAAGGTATGCGGCGTAGTGAAAGGCTCCAACACAGTTGAACCGGCACAACGTGGAGGTTCAACAGTAGCCAAGTGCTCTGCAAAGATGGAGAATGTCAAGGCCCTTGGAGTCGTGAACATGGACGTAATGGTGGCCGGCTCAATTTTCCTCGGGCAACTTTTTGAACCACTCACCTCTACCAAAGGCGCTTTCTCCAAGATGGAGATGGGCATTCCCTACACGAAACGGCCAAAGGCACTCGTCTACGATTATGAAATTGTCATGCCAAAAGACAACAGCCGCATAAAGTCGACAGGATTCAGCAAGCAGAAAACTCTTCAGGGACGTGACAATGCAGAAGTTTACGTGCTCCTGCAACGCAGATGGGAAGATGAAAACGGCAACATATATGCCAAGAGGGTAGGAACCGGACGTGAACGCTACAACAAGTCTATCCCCTGGACACGCCGGCATGAACTGCCCATCCATTATGGCGACATTACAAAGGAAACTTTCTACAAACCATGGATGGGCCTTTTGGATGGAGACAAGGCATATTATGCCCGGAATTCCAAAGGGAAACTTGTTCCTGTGCATGAAATAGGCTGGGATGATGCCGACGCCACTCCCACCCACGTGCTGATGATGGCCTCCGCATCATGTGGAGAACCATTCATAGGTACCGAAGGACTTACCCTGTACATCGACAATATCAGCTTTGGATTCTGAATGAACAGAGGTCAGCAACCCCTTAACAAAGCATAGACCTCAGTCTGAAGCCTGAGGCAGAAAAAAGGACTAAGCCTCGGTGAGGCGTTTAATGAAAAAAAACAGAAAACAAATTACTATATGAAATTAGCATTGATAGGCTACGGCAAGATGGGCCGTATGATAGAGAAAATAGCAAAAGAACGCGGACACGAGATAACCGTGGTTATAGATATTGACAATGAAGTTGACATTGACTCCAAGGCTTTCCGCAAATCGGATGTAGCAATAGAATTCACACGCCCTGACTCCGCAGTGAACAACATCTTGAAATGCTTCTCTGCCGGAGTGCCTGTGGTTTGCGGAACTACCGGATGGCTTGATTCCTTACCAGCCGTGAAATCTGTCTGCGAAAGCGGGAAAGGCGCCCTCTTCTACAGTTCAAACTACTCTATCGGAGTGAACATATTTGAAGCAGTAAGTCGCTATCTTGCAGGGATTATGAACAATTATCCACAATACTCACCCTGCATGGAGGAAGTGCACCATATCCATAAACTCGACCATCCATCGGGCACTGCAATCACAATCGCGGAGGAACTTATCGCAACATCCAACAAGGTCGACAACTGGAAAGAGACTCCCGAAGCACCCGAGACAACAGAAGCCTCAGAAAATACAGAAGGATCGGAAACAGCTGCCGCCCAACAACCAATCAATTTTGACAAGGAACCCAACACCCTCTACATTTCACACAGACGTGAAGGGGAGTTTCCCGGGATACACACCGTCACATGGGATTCACCACAAGACACAATCACCATCTCCCACTCTGCAAAAAGCCGCGAGGGCTTTGCTCTTGGAGCTGTAATGGCTGCTGAATGGCTTGCTGAGAAATGCAAGAAATTCTCAGTCGGTCCTCTTAAGATCGGATCGGGACAAACAGGATTTTTCACAATGAAGGATATGCTCAAGTTTTAGTTCACGTCTCATAAAAATTTTAAGAGCCCCGGGGCCTCTCAAATCTTATGAGACGGGGTGTAAATTTTAACCATTTATATTTCAACTTTTGTATATATAAGTTGAATAATAAATAGCCTACGCATTCCGTTATAGAAAGTATGAACAATTTTATTTCCGACCTACGCGAACGACTGAAAAAAGTGCGTCCATCAAGATGGGTGCGTTTTGGCATTGTATCCATTATCTTCTTCCTATGGGTGATTTGGATGCAAAATCCGTGGCTGCTTCTCATCTGGCTGCTTCTTATAGACATATATATCACATCTTATGTGCCTTGGAGCTGGTGGAAAAACACAAAAGGACCTGTCAAGACCATATTTTCATGGCTTGATGCAATCATATATGCACTCATATTAGTCTATTTCATCTTTGCATTCATAGGGCAGAATTATAAAATTCCTTCATCATCATTAGAAAAATCGCTTCTTGTAGGCGACTATCTTTGGGTAAACAAGACAATCTATGGACCAAGAGTGCCCCAGACCCCTATCCACTTTCCTCTTGCCCAGCATACGCTGCCGATCATCAACACCAAAAGCTATCTTGACAAGCCCCAGCTTGCCTACCATCGTCTGGCAGGAATTAGGAAGATTGAACGTGGCGACATCGTGGTTTTCAACTATCCTAACGGCGACACTGTAGCCACCAAGATTCCCAATCCGGACTACTATCAGATTTGCTATGAACTGGAACGCCGGGGTGTTGAGAATCCGAAGGCATACATAGAGGCCAACAAGGAGATGTTTGGAGATATCGTGGTGCGCCCCGTCGACAGAAGGGAAAACTATGTGAAAAGGGCCATCGGTCTTCCCGGAGAATGGCTGGAAATAAAAGATGACGTAATTCATATCAACGGCAAGCCCATAGAAGATGCCGACAACGTCCAGTTTAATTACATAGTCCCTGTCAAAGGGATAATCTCAAACGAAAAATGGCAGTCTATAGGTGTCAGGGCTGAAGATCATGGAAATGCTCCGATGGCAATAAACGGACTCCCCTTTAATTTCTATGATGTCCCCCTCACTAAAGAAGCAAAGGCAATCGTGGAGACATGGCCGGAGGTCGACGGGGAACTGCTGAAGGAATCACAAGCCGGCTTCTACGATCTCGGTGGAATGTTCCCTCTTGGAAATGACTACGGATGGACCCGCACAGATATGGGTAAGTTCTGGATTCCCAAAAAAGGAAGCACACTGAAGCTCACACTTGAAAACCTTCCTATATATGAAAGGGCAATCAAGACTTATGAAGGCAACGACCTGCAGGTGAAGGATGGGAAAATCTACATCAACGGGGTGCAGACAGACTACTACACCTTCAAGATGGACTATTATTGGATGCAAGGCGACAACCGTGACCGCTCCGCCGATTCCCGCTACTGGGGATTTGTTCCGGAAGATCATATAGTAGGCAGCCCGATGTTCATATTGGCTTCCTTCGATGAAGAAAAAGGTCTTTTCGATGGAAAGATTCGTTGGGACAGGATTCTCCGCAATGCCAATCCCGATAAGGACACGAAATGGAAGTGACCGTCCCCTTTATCCCGACATATCTTCCATCTACAGTATGGATGCAGAGGAAAATTGAGCCCACTAAACTGAAAACCCGCGAATTCACAAGGACTTTGATTGACTCAAACCGGGATGAAGGAATGACTCTCACTGTCCCTGTAGTCGGTGGATCTTCAGCTGTCAAAAGGCAGAAGCCATCTGAGCTCCGGATATCCGGGCACGGCGATTGGACAAGAATACACCTTGGAGCAATTGAGGCCGCTTATGGCAAAGAGCCTTACTTCCAGCATCTTTTCCCTCAGATTGCATCAATTATTTCCTGCTATCCTCAACAACTTGCCGAGATGAACGTTTTGCTAATGTCAGCAATGTTCGAATTTATGAACTTCAAGGAGACTGCCGCCGAGCTGGAGACGTTCCGGAACTCATTTCCGAAACGCTTTGCTGAAATCAAGGAAAGACTTGTGCGCAAGATAAATACTGAGCACACCTTTCTGGAACCTCTCTTCCGTTTCGGACGGGATTCGATTTTTCTCCTTTAAGTAATTTTTAAATTGAAATCAGTCTTTATATCCCTTATAACGGAAAACAGAAAACTAAAAACGGAAACTTATCATGCGTAAGGCATTAAGAATAATATTATTTTTGCTTTTCGCTTCCGTGTCTCTCGGGAGCCGTGCCGACATACCCGAATACAATGGTGAGCCCAAGCTCAAGACAAACTTCATCAGAGGTTACTATTGGGATATAGATGAATATGGCGATAAAGTCAGGGTTACGGTCTTCAACGATTTCTACGTCTATCCTCCCATGAAGTTTAAAAACAAAAAACAGGAAGACTTCTACTGGAAGACTGTTCGCGACGTAAGAAAGACACTGCCTTATGCCAAATTGGCCTTTGCCACTCTTTGCGAGACTTACGAGTATATCCTAACTATCCCCGACGAGAAGACGCGTGAAAAGCATCTCAAGCGACTTGAAAAGGATATTTTCGAGCAGTATAAGCCTGTTGTCAAGACCATGACCAAGAATCAAGGCAAGATCCTTCTTAAACTGATAAACAGGGAGACCGACCAAAGTTCCTTCAACATTGTGAAAGCATTCCTTGGAAGTTTCCGTGCAGGATTCTGGCAGACATTCGGCAAGTTCTTTGGCATGAACATGAAAGCGGGCTTTCATCCGGACTCTAATAAGGAGGACGCGACCATCGACCGCATTGCACACCTTATTGAGCAAGGACAGCTCTGAAGACCGCTGAATCTGCTATCTCAGACCCGGGCTGTAAGCAAGGTGGCTTTCCCTACGAATGCAAACTCATTCAAGACAGCAGGCAGCAACACAGTCTCTCCACTCCTTATTGCAATCTCGCCATCATTATATCTGATAACGGCATCACCTTCAAGACACATCACTACAGTGAACGATGTCGGCTCATAGCAAAACTCCATTTCCCCGTCTAAAAGCAGACGTCGCACCGAGAAATGCTCGCAGCTTGCGATCTCTGCATCCACTATATCGCGATCCACCGGAGCAGACTTGTACTGCTCATGGAAGGTATAGTCAATAGCATCTTTTGCCTGTTGTGTATGAAGTTCACGCGCATTGCCTGAAGCATCGCGTCTGTCGTAGTCGTATATGCGATAGGTAATGTCACTTGACTCCTGTATTTCAGCAAGAAAATTCCCGGCACCTATAGCATGCACTCTCCCTGCCGGAAGATAGAACACATCGCCAGCCTCCGAGTCGTGAACCGCCAAAAGATTTCCGAAAGTGCCCGCCTCAACATGACTGACATATTCATCGGGGGTGAGCTCCCTGTTCAGGCCTGAATAAATCTTGGCATTCTTATCTGCAGATATGATATACCACATCTCCGTCTTACCAAGACAGTCATGACGCTCTTTTGCCAGATTGTCGTCGGGATGCACCTGAACGGAAAGATTGTCGTTGGCATCAATCAGCTTAATCAAGAGAGGGAATTGACCACCATAGCGTGCCATCACATTCTCCCCAAGCAATTCAACGCCAAAATCATCAATGAGATCAGTCAATCTACGCCCTTTATAGCTACCCTCAGCAACAACCGACTCATGACCCTTAACTGCCGAGATTTCCCAACTTTCACCGATGTTTGGTTCCGTCTGAGCTATACCCTTATATCGGCATATCTTGTCGCCACCCCAGATTACACTCTTCAGATAGGGTATAAATTTAATAGGTTTTCTTTCAATCATTGTTTTCATCTATTTTTGACAAAGCAAATGCGTATGCACCTGCCGAAATTGCCTTGCTCGCTCCCAGACGCGAAAAAGTCACTCCGATGCGCTTCATATCATCGTATTCAACCCAGTTATCCGTACCTCTCACCCTTATTTTCTTTGGATTTCCTGCTGCAAATAGTCTGAATTCCTCATCATTGTCAAGATCAAACACCTCCATTTGCACACGCCTTACGGTGTCGCCGCCGAGGGTGGCAAAGTCACTGCGTATTTCTTTTATAAGGGATGGGAAAAACCATCGGCGTGCAGCGGTGATTCCGCCGCCTATCACTATGATTCCGTCGATTAGCTGAGCGGCAGTGGCAATTGCATCTCCGGCAGTAGTCCCGAACTCAGCAAATGCTTTACGCGCAGCTGCCACATCACCCTGGCGTGTGCCATCGGCAATCTCACATATATCCTTGGGCTCAAGGTTATGATCATGATCGCCCGATTCCTCGGCATACACCCTTTTGATTGCACGAACGGCAACACCCTCCTCTACTATAATACCGCTCTTGGTCTTATGCGGGAGACAGAAGGTCTCCACACAGGAGTTATCGCCCCGGTTAAGCTCTCCGTTTACAACAACACCGACTCCGAAACCGGTGCCAAACGTGTAACCAATCAAGTTTCTATAACGTTTCTTGCTTCCTGCTTCTTTCAATCGGCGGTTAATGTCGGGAAGTGCTCCACACAGTGCCTCGCCATAGGCAAAAAGATCGCCATCGTTATTTATGTATACAGGAATACCAAATTCTTTCTCAAGGAATGGGCCTAAAGCCACGCCCTCACGGAAAGAAGGGAAATTTGGAAGATATCCTCCAATTATTCCATTTGGATAGTCAGCCGGTCCGGGAAATGCAAAGCTAATTGCCACCGGTTGCTCGTCGAGCGAATCAATAATCTCCCTAAATCCCCTAACCATAGTGTCGAGGCAAAGATCAAGATTGTGGGCATTGGATGGGTAAGTGACCGGCTGGGATATATACTCACAACCACGCATGGCTCCAAACACAAGGTTGGTGCCTCCGGCATCGAGAGTTATGACTATTCTATCGTCGTGGATATACATAAATAAAGTTTTTTATATATAACGCATTTATGAATATATTTCTTGCTTTTACTTGCAAAAATCAATAAGTTTTCGTAATTTTGAAAATCAGAATTATTTTAAAAAACCTCAGATTTCCGGCAACGGAAAAACCAAGATCCCGACTCATAAAGATTTTTAAGAGGCCCGGGGGCGGGGTATGGGGCAAGAGATTTTCGCAAGTTTCTTTCAAAACCGGGTTGAGGTAACTTTTTTGATGATACTGATATAAATTGGACTCAAATATTAATTTTTTAAATAATGATTCCTAACTCTTAAAACAGAGATGTTCGCAGGGGGAAACTGCTCGCTTTCACTGAACCTCTCAATCTTATGAGACGGGGTCTAATCATCCACCATGAAACTAAAGGATTTCTTTGAAGACTGGAAACAACGGCTTGCCGTTTATTTCGATCTTTCAGGCGACCTGATACCTCAAGCGGATGCCGAGCAGGTGATTCGTGAAGGAGTGTCGTTCCGTGGCACCAACATAATAATTCTCATAATAGCAATTTTCATTGCATCACTCGGTCTCAACACAAACTCCACAGCTGTAATTATCGGAGCCATGTTGATATCCCCTCTGATGGGGCCGATCATTGGCATAGGCCTCGCGGTGGGAATACATGATTTTGAGCTGATGAAGAGATCATTCCGCAATCTTTTGGTGGCAGCTCTCTTCAGCATCGCGACCTCTTGCGTCTACTTTCTGATTTCTCCGGTAAATGAAGGACATAGCGAACTTCTGGCTCGCACCTCGCCTACAATTTACGATGTATTCATCGGATTTTTTGGTGGAGCAGCCGGCATTCTGGCAATAGGCAGCCGCGTGAAGGGTAACGTGATTCCCGGTGTTGCCATTGCGACCGCGCTGATGCCACCGTTGTGCACCGTAGGATATGGATTGGCAACCTTTCAGATGAATTATTTCTTTGGCGCCCTTTTCCTCTTCTTCATAAATTCGGTGTTCATCGCGTGCGCCACAACCGTTGGAGTCAAACTGATGAAATACCACATCAAGGACTTCTCTAATCCTCAAAGGGCACGCCGGGTACGCAATCTTGTATATACGATTGCAATTCTCACAATGATACCGGCTTGCTATCTCACATGGAGAATGTTTCAGCAGTCGGCATTCAATTCCAACTGCGAGCGGTTTGTTGAGCAACAATTCAATTTCGACGGCACTCAGGTGCTTCATTCCTCCGCTGTGATGAAAGGCAATAGCAAGACTCTCACCGTAAGCCTCATCGGAAAGGTTCTTCCACAAGACTCCCTTGTGCTTGCACTTACCGACCGCCTGCCTGATTATCATCTCGGAGGAACACGGCTCAAGATAATCCAGGGCGACAACAACGACAATATGTTTGATGCAACCCAAGCCACCTCCACCATGCTTCGCGACATGTATCAGGTGACGCAGAACACTATCAACAGCCAGCGCGAGACAATCGACTCTTTGAGGGCGCTGAATGCAGCTATCATACGCAACGACACCATCGGAGCAGCTATCTCACCTGAGCTAAAGGTGCTCTTCCCGGAAATATCCGACGTGGCAGTGACCCGTGCGATAGTGAGCAAGGTCGACGACAGGGAGCTCGACACTCTTAATATTGTGCTCGTCAACTATCAACGCCCTATGAGTTTGGCTCAAAATCAGAAATTCCGGCAATATCTTGAGGCACGCCTATCAATTAAATCGATCAAGATAGTACCGCTGAATTAATTCTGATTTGCTTTAGCTTGAGATGAGTCATTTTTGAATCAGTTTTCAAATAATTGGCAATTAATAATTTATCATCAATCATTTATAATTTATAATTAAAAAAGTGGGACTCTGGAGTTTTTGGCTTATACTTGGTGTCGGCTTTCTAATAGCCGAGGCATTCACACTCTCCGCCACCTGCCTCTATATCGGTGTAGGAGCTATGATTGCTATGGTTTGTGCAATTCTTGGCGGCGGCTGGATACCGACCATCATAACATTCGTGGTAGCCACCATTATTCTCTATCTTGCCACCTATCATTGGCGGACAAGGCTTATGCGGTGTCTGCATAAGGGCACAGAAGGTCGTGGTGCCACTGGCATGGACGCCCTTATAGGACGCACCGGAACTGTGATTGCAGCCCCCGACTGCCTTCGCATGAGGATCGACGGCGACGTTTGGCAAATACGTCCTGCCAAGTACATGCCGGAACTTATACCGGGCCAGAAGGTAAGAGTTGTAGGCTACGATTCCATAATACTATCGGTTGAGCCAATCTAAGACCCCGTCTCATAAAGATTTTAAGAGCCACGGGGCCTCTCAAATCTTATGAGACAGGGTCTAAGAATCAGAATTGAGAATAATATTAAATTGGCAAGAGTCTTTATAGCCTATAAAAAGCTGATAACAGAAACCAGAAAACGAAATAAATTATGACAACAATCATTGTAGCAGCAGTAATCCTTGTGCTGATTGTCGTGGTGATCATGGCTGGAGTCAAGGTAGTGCCCCAATCAGAGACCAAAGTGGTGGAACGTCTCGGAAAGTTTCATTCCGTACTTCAGCCCGGACTTAACTTCATCATCCCTTTCATCGACAAACCCAAGGTGATCTACACCCGTCGCATTGAGCCGGGATCAGCATTTGGACGCGGAGGTGTGAGAGTGTCGACCACCACCGTAATCGATTTGCGTGAACAAGTCTACGATTTTCCGTCGCAGCAAGTTATCACACGCGATAATGTAACAACAGAGATCAACGCTCTGCTCTATTTCCAGATTGTAGACCCGAAGAAATCAGTCTATGAAATCGACAATCTTCCAAATGCAATCGAAAAACTGACGCAGACTTCGCTCCGCAACGTGATAGGAGAATTGGAACTTGACGAGACACTGACTTCTCGCGACACTATCAACGCAAAACTTCAGTCAATTCTTGACGATGCAACCAACAAATGGGGTGTGAAAGTGAACCGAGTGGAACTTCAAGACATCACTCCTCCTGAGAGTGTGCGGGTTGCGATGGAGAAACAGATGCAGGCAGAACGCAACCGTCGTGCCGAAATTCTGAATGCAGAGGGTGAGAAGCAATCGCTTATCCTTCGTTCTGAAGGACACAAGATGTCGCAGATCAACAAGGCTGAAGCTGAGAAGCAAGCCGCAATACTAAAGGCGGAGGGTGATGCAAGGGCTCAGGTGCTACGTGCCCAAGCCGAGGCAGATGCTATCCGCAATGTGGCTGATGCAGTGGCGCAATCGCAGACCGACCCCGCAGCCTATCTTCTTGCACAGAAATATATTGACACCCTTAAGACAATGACTGAGGGCAAAGACAATAAGACAGTCTTCATGCCCTACGAAGCAAGCTCCGTACTCTCCTCGCTCGGTTCCGTAAAACAGCTATTCACCGCCAATGGCAAATAACAAAAAATTTTAATTGATCATTTATAATTTATAATTTATAATTTATAATTTATAATTAATCATTTATCATTAATAATTTATCATCAATAATTAATCCCCTCCCGGTTTGCGCCTCACGGCGATACGGTCCGGATTCTTGGCAAGGAAGTCTTTCCATGATTTAGGGCCTTTCGGAAGGTCAGGCTTGGAGGATTCATACACGTGGGTAAGTGCCACGGCAAGTGCATCGGTGGCATCCAAAATACTTGGCATCTTCTCTTCAGGAATGGAGAGAAGATGTTTCAGCATATTTGCGACCTGTTCCTTTGAGGCTTGACCGTTTCCGGTAACGGCTTTCTTGACGTTGAGCGGAGGATACTCCGTGATAGGTATGTCGCGGGCGAGGGCTGCCGCCATTGCAACACCCTGGGCCCTTCCTAATTTTAGCATTGACTGCACGTTCTTTCCGAAGAATGGCGCCTCAATTGCCAGCTCATCGGGCAGATATTGCTGCACCAGTCCGCTGACACGCTCATATATACGAGCAAGACGAAGATAATGGCTGTCGAAACGGTTGAGCTGTATCACACCCATCACCACCACTTCTGCTTTCTTGCCGTTGATGCCCAGCACCCCGTAGCCCATCACATTCGTGCCGGGGTCGATGCCCATTATGATCCGCTCGTAGTTCAGATTCATAGTTCCTTGAGGATAGTGGCGAAGAACACAGGGTTCGGTCCGTGCCATTTAGCATACGACTCCATAACCGCTGTAAACTTGCTGTCGTTCCATTCCCGGCAGTCAGACAGAGAGTCAAATGTCATCTGAATGGAGAGGTTCTTGTCTGGCGACTTTGCATAGCCCGCATCTCCGGGAATTGCAGCTACTGTTAGGATACGGAAATTCCGAAGTCTTGGAGAATCAGCCGCGAGTCTGCCCTCCCCTTTTGCCCATTCAATGAACGAGTCCTTACGCTTCGCCGGAATCACATAAGATATATTGAATATATACATTGGCCTGATTTTTTGCCTGTCAGAATGTCAATTTGAC
The DNA here is from genome assembly GCA_964421525.1 of uncultured Sangeribacter sp. Classification (GTDB taxonomy): domain Bacteria; phylum Bacteroidota; class Bacteroidia; order Bacteroidales; family Muribaculaceae; genus Lepagella. Next base: position 13,360 of record CAYQXG010000020.1, read on the forward strand.
AATTTGACAATTTATCATAGATCATTTAAATTCTTCATTAAAAAAAACGGGGCGGCTCGGAGCCGTCCCGTTTTTGAGCCTCTTGTCGGATTCGAACCAACGACCCCGAGATTACAAATCACGTGCTCTGGCCAACTGAGCTAAAGAGGCAGGTGGATGAGCTTACTTCATCGCACCGCTCAACCCGCTACCCTTGCTTCGGTCAAGATCTGGGGGATTCACGGGGAGCTGGTCGTGGAGGACTCATCCGGGTGCAAAATTACAACAATTTTCCCACCCGACCAAATCTTTTAACAATTTTTATACGATGAATCCCACCTGAACCTTCACCCATGAAAACAGAAGGATGAAGCCCGGCACCGGATAAAACATCATCAATGCCTTTTCTTTTTTCCTTGCTTCGCAGGTTGGTTCCTGCCATGTTTTTTATCTTTCTCTTTCAGAGGTTTATTGGGATTGCCATCATCTGATAGCAACGCGAAGTCGAGCTGCTTCTTATCAAGGTCAGCACGGGCAACCTGCACCTTCACCCTATCGCCAAGCGTATACTTCTTATGAGTCTTGCGCCCTGTAAGGCAATAGTTCTTCTCATCATAATCGTAGTAATCATCAGCCAGATCGCGCACCGGCACAAGACCCTCGCACAAATTTTCATCAAGTTCCACGTAGACGCCCCATTCCGTGACTCCGGATATTACGCCCTCATATACCTCTCCAAGACGATCTTTCATGAATTCCACCTGTTTGTAGCGGATTGATGCACGCTCGGCATTGGCTGCAAGCTGCTCCATATCTGAAGAATGTTTGCACTCATCTTCCAGTTTCATCTTGTCGGCAGAACGTCCCCCATCTGCATAACGCTGAAGAAGACGATGAACCATCATGTCCGGATATCGGCGGATCGGTGAAGTGAAATGCGTGTAGTATGGCACCGCCAGACCGTAGTGTCCTACATTCTGGGTAGTATAGATTGCCTTTGCCATTGATCGGATTGCAAGCATCGACAGCATGTTTTCCTCTCCCCTGCCCTTAACGTCCTTAAGCATTCGGTTAAGGCTCTTATTGACTTGAGTTGCACTGCCTTCCGAATTGATCTTGAACCCGAAGCGCGAGGCTATGCTGCTTAGGTTTGCAAGTTTCTCCGAGTCCGGATTGTCATGTACACGATAGACAAATGTCTTGGCTTTCTTTCCTTTGGGCACCTTCCCGATTTCCTCTGCCACTGCTATGTTGGCAAGTAGCATGAACTCCTCGATCAGTTTATTTGCGTCTTTGGATTCCTTGAAATAGACACTTATCGGCTTTCCATCCTTGTCAATCTCAAAGCGCACTTCGGCTCGGCCAAATTCAAGCGCTCCATTTTCATAACGACGATGGCGCAGCTGCTTGGCAAGGTCGTTAAGGATATTGATCTCATTGACGAAATCACCTTGACCAGTCTCTATGCGTTCCTGAGCTTCCTCATAGGTGAACCGACGGTCGCTCTTTATCACGGTGCGCCCTATACGCTTGTTGATCACATTCGCCTTCTTGTCCATCTCGAAGATGGCAGAGAATGTCAGTTTCTCCTCGTTCGGACGGAGTGAGCAGATGCCATTGCTTAGATGCTCAGGAAGCATCGGTATAGTGCGGTCTACAAGATACACAGAAGTTGCACGCTTCACCGCTTCCTTGTCGATTATACTTCCGGGAGTGACATAATGGGTCACATCTGCAATATGCACACCAACCTCATAGTTACCGTTGGCAAGAGTTCTGATCGAGAGCGCATCATCGAAGTCCTTGGCATCGCGCGGGTCGATAGTGAATGTGGTTATGCCGCGGAAATCCTCACGCTTCGCCACCTCCTCGGGTGTTATCCCGGCTCCGATCTTATTGGCGGCTTTCTCCACGCTTTCCGGATATTTATAGGGCAATCCGAACTCAGCAAGAATGGCATGCATCTCCGCATTGTTCTCACCTTTCTTGCCAAGGATATCAACCACCTCGCCACGTGGGCACATCTCCTCATCTTTCCACATTGTGATTCGGGCTATTGCCTTATCGCCGGTCTTGCCACCCTTCAGCTTGTTACGGTTAAGAATGATATCGGCTGCAAGGAACTTGGAATCAGGAATGAGACGAGCACCATGACGGTCAACCACAAGCTCTCCGATAAACACCTGATCTTTTGCCTCGACAATCTCAAGCACCTGAGCTTCGGGTTCCACCCCTTTCCGGGCAGCGGAAATCATCACGCGCACCTTGTCGCCATTGAGGGCATGCATTGAATTACGCTCCGCCACCATAATCTGTTCATCGTCGATAAGCACGGCATTCTTGCCGTTTGATCTGCGGATAAACACACCGATATTCTCGGAGCCACGGTTGGATGGAGCCTTATATTTTCCGAGGCCTACTTCCTGAATGATGTCGTTGGCGGCAAGTTCCTCAAGAAGGTTGATCACATCCATGCGGAAATCCTGAGCGCCGATAGCAAAGGCTATTTGCTTGTAATTGAAAGCCTGTCGGTTTTCTTTTTCGAGAAAAGCAATTATTTTATTCTGAAGTTCAGCCTTCCTCAATCTCCTGGAAGGCTTCCCGGTGGAATTCTTTTTCATAATTCAAGTATTAGAATTAACAATCACCCCAGACTATATCAGCGGGGCATATCTAAGGATAATCAAAGGGACTTTCCTTTGAAATTATAACATCGTGCACCCCTAAGTTGTTTTGCCAAACCTGATTTCATAAAAAAAGACATGCATCCGGAAACCATGTAAGACTCCGGATGCACGCCGATATGAACTGCCTACCGATTAATGAACCTGTGTTTCCGAGAAATAACGGTCGCGTATAGGATTTGACACCTTGTCGCCTTTAAGAGTCACATCATTTTGGAGGCGTATGTCTTGCGATGAAGCTCCAACTTTGACCGTATATTTTCCAGGCTCTATGTTCCAACGGCGCTCACCGTCGTGAGTGTAAAAGCCGAACTGATCCGGATAGAGCTTGACTGTCACTTTCTTTGTCTCTCCTGGTTCAAGCGATACCCTTGTAAACCCTTGCAGCTTGATCGGACGGATATTCTGCCCCTCCTCGCCGGGGGAGATATACACCTGTGCAATCTCATCGCCTTTCACCTTGCCGGTGTTCTTGACATCGAAAGATACTGTGATCGCCTCAGAGTCGGTGGCCGCGTCCTTGTCGACAACAAGATTTGCGTATCCAAAGGTAGTGTAACTCTTGCCATATCCAAATTCCCATGCCACACGCGGATCATTTTCGGCTGAATAAAGATAGCAGAGAGGACCATACACTTCAGTGTTCGGATAGCTGACCGACAGTTTTCCTGACGGAGACACTTTGCCATAGAGGATATCGGCAACTGCATTGCCGCCCTCCTCGCCGGGATACCACGCCTGAATGATTGCGGCACATTTATCGGCAATTCCCGAAATCACCTGGGCCCTTCCGCCAAACAGCACCAGCACCACCGGTTTGCCGGTTGCTATAAGCGCCTCTACATATTCCTTCTGCCGTCCGGGAAGACCGAGTCCTTCCCTATCGCGGTTCTCACCGCAGAGCATCACATTCTCACCCATCGCAGCCACAATGACATCGGCATCCTCAGCCATCTTCAACGCTTCCTGCCAATCTGCCTTCTCGCCCGATTCCACCTTGCGGTTTAGAATCTGATAGTCCCATGCGCGTTCATCGCCCGAACGGTTGAACTTGGTCTCTATGGTGTCGGTCCAGTCGCAACCACGCGAATAGGATATCTCAATCTTCTCAGGCTTGCGCGATTTCATACCCTCAAGCAATTTGACGATGTGAGGATCATCCACTTCATCCATTCTGAATTTCCAGAAATAGTTCATGCTCGGGAAAGAATAGTCGCCACACATTGCCCACATCGAATTGGCGTTAGGTCCGGTCACAAACACCTTCTCATTGTCTTTTAGTGGAAGCACCCCGTTGTTCTCAAGAAGCACCACCGACTGCGAGGCGATGTCGTAGGCAGTCTGACGTTCTTCCGGAGTGTCGAGCTTTATATCCTCCTTGCTGTAGAAGTAGGCATCCTTGTCGAAAAGACCTGCCTCAAATTTATATTTCAGCACATTCTTGACAGCTTTCTCAAGGGTCTCCTGGCTCACGAGTCCTTTGTCGATGGCATCCTGAAGATTGGCATAGCAAGTGCCATGGCAGAAATCCACATCAGTCCCACCATTGATTGCCATAGCGGCCTTCTCGGTATTATCCTTTCCCGGAAGCTGATCGATAGCAGTGTAGTCGCTCACCACCATACCGTCGAAACCGACATAATCGCGAAGTATATCACGGAGAATCCAGTCGTTGGCAGCGCAGTTCGTTCCCTTCACGGCATGATAGCCCGGCATCACGGCCTTGCTTCCGGCAGTGCGGATCATCGCCTCGTGGGGCAGCAGAATTTCCTCCATCATCTCCTTCTCATCAGCGTCGCCCCCGCCGCCATAACCGAGATAATGCTTGGAGCATGCTCCAACGCCCTTGCTGAGATCGCCTTGCTGAAGTCCATTGACGAAGGCAACGCCCATCACAGCCGACAGATAGTCGTCCTCGCCGTATGATTCCTCAAGACGGTTGAACGACGGATTGCGGCACACGTCGACCATCGGGGAAAGGGAAAGCACTCCGCCCATCCGGCGCAGAGCGTTTCCGGTCTGGCGAGTCTTCAGCTCAGCAAGTTCCGGATTGAAGGAGCAAGCCTGCCCTATCTGCTGGGGATATATAGTGGAACCGAGGGCATTGACGCCCGACAGCACTTCCTCATGAAATAGTGCAGGGATTCCGTTGGGGGTATTTTTGATGAGCCAGTCCTGCATAGCGGCAACCCTGTCGCGCAGGACATTAGGGTCGAGAGGTTTCTGGCTGGCAAATTGGCAGAAATGTCCTATCCCATTGGGGATTAGGGAATCGCATTTAGCGGTATCGATGTTGCCATTTTCATCCAAAAGATCGTCCATCATGCAGCTGCGCAACTGCATGATGCGCTCCTCCTGGCTCATCTTATCATAGAGCGCGTCGACGCGCGCATCTACATCACTCACCTTACTGTTGCAGCCGCACAAAACTGCTGTAGCACACAAAGCCATTGCAAATTTCTTCATTTTTCAGTTGGTATTCTTTGATCAGCCGTATTGGCATCTCAAAATTGTATCATTATTAGATTTAAGTATTTCAGAAAGCATTCCATCCCACTTCCCGAACACGGGATAGGTGGGGAGCGACCTCCGGGCGCAACAAGTTAAGCCCTTAGGTCCCGTCTACCTTGCAAAGTTCGTAAAAATATTTGAGATATTCGAAATTTTTTACCGATATCTGCAATTTTTCTAAAATTATAGTAATTTCAACGAATCTCTTGCCCTCCAACTTCCCGAACACGGGATAGGTAGGAAGTGACCTCCGGGCGCGACAAATCGTGAAATATTTGGTATAAGCAAGAAATTAAGCAAAGACTCCAATTATTCAAATGGCAAAGAAAGCAACTTTATACGGACAAAGTAACAAATTATTTCCGAAAATTCCGGAAATACTATAAAAACTTGCCGATATCGGCAAGTTTTATTATCTTTGCAGTGTAATTTGAATGAAATTCTTGCCGATAAGATGGAATATATATCAGTCAAAGAGTGGGCTCAAGCTCATGGAGTTTCAGAACGAACTGCTAGAAATTATTGTGCACAAGGGAAAATCGCAGGTGTCTTTCTTGTGGGAAAAACTTGGAGCATACCTATAGATGCAGAATTATGCAACAAAAAAAAGGAGACCAACATATCACCTTTGTTGACAGCTTTAAGAGAGCAGAAGGCGGGAAAAACTAAAGGGGGAATATACCATCGCGTTCAAATTGATCTAACTTATAATTCCAATCATATTGAGGGCAATAGACTCACACACGACCAGACACGCTATATTTTTGAGACTAATACCATTGGAATTACAGATGACGCTGTAAATGTAGACGATATAATAGAAACCGCCAACCATTTTAGAGCCATAGATTATATTATAGATGAAACAGATTCCAAGCTAACAGAAACTTTCATAAAGCAACTTCATTTTCTATTGAAATCAGGAACATCAGACGAACGCAAAAACTGGTTTAGAGTAGGTGAGTATAAGCAACTGCCCAATGAGGTAGGCGGCAATGACACAACTAAACCTGAAAATGTCCGTAAAGAAATAAAATCTCTTCTTAAGGAATATAATTCAAAAAAGACTCCTACACTTGAAGATCTAATTGATTTTCACCAGAGGTTTGAAACTATTCATCCTTTTCAGGATGGAAATGGAAGAGTTGGACGATTAATAATGTTTCGGGAATGTCTCCGTTTGGGATATGTGCCATTCATAATTACAGACGAACTAAAGATGTTCTATTATAATGGGCTAAGAAACTGGCCAAATATCAAAGGCTACCTAATTGATACTTGCTTAACGGCACAGGATAATTTCAAAATTATTCTTGATAAATTCAGAATCAAATGCAAGGAATAGCGCCTCGGTTTTAGTGACTTCTAAAGAATCTCCTGCCGTCATCTTGCCCAACGCGGTATAGGGAGTGAGCGACCTCCGGACGCAACAAGCTAAGTCGGCACCTGAATTCTCGATTTTCACAGAAATTATATCATTGGATCTGCCGTAATACTTCGGAGGCAGGAATTTCCATAGGCTGTCCATCTGCATCAGCGATAATAATATTCTCACCGAGTTTTGCTTTCTTCTCGAACAGACGACGTTGAGCCTCTATTATGCCTTCGCTTATCCTTTCAAAAAGCATCATTTCTTCTTGTTCCGACATAATTCTTTGATTTTATTAAATTTGTTTAAATCGATCACTTTATTTGCTATAGCAATAGGAGTCATAGTATTACTATTATCATACATCGACCATTTGTCTACGGAAGGGATGAATATATCAAATAGGTTTTTCAACCCATGCCAATATCTACGATGTATAACATCAGTTGGAATATTGTGTCCACCCGCTGCCACTCTTTTTGCAACTCTTGATACGGCCATTTCCGGAGACGGGAGCCAAAAGAAAAGCAGAATGACTAAGTAACCCATTGATTGTGCTCTTTTGACTAAGGATTGGTAAGATCGAGTCGCTAAGGTAGTTTCTATGGCAAAGGAAATATTATGATCGAGCAAATAATTTATCCTCTCGAGCATAAGTTTACCAGCTTGAATTGCGACCTCTTCCGGATTGAACGGAGAAAGTCCTTTTGCTATCTCGTCAGCATTTCAAACTCCCTACACTTTATAATTTCTGGCAACACAACCATAGAAGCCGTAGTTTTCCCAGCTCCATTACATCCTGCAATTATATAAAGTGTCGGTTGTGCCATTGCTATATTAAACTTATATGCAAATTTAAGTAAAATAGTTGATATATTTAAAATAAAATTAAAATTTTCCAGTGAAATTTTGCAATATAATTGTATTTTCTTTTTGCAATTATGATAAAAATTGCTAATTTTGCCATTGCATATCGCAAGCGGAGTCCCGATATGGGGTGACGCGGCGGGTGCAGACATGTTATTACAGAGCGTTTATCCGCGCTTATTCTTGACGAATCGAAATGTGGCAATTTCTAATTCTAACTCAAGGATGAGGCAACGATAGGCGCCTTTCGGGTATGATATACCTGTGCATGAAGTATGTAGAGATTACATGCTCCGTGTGTCGTATCATACGGCGTGAGGCTCCGCGTTGCTCGTTCCGGTTAGAAGGGCAAATGCCACAGCCTCGATTCGTGGGACGAGTAACAGATACAGACTCTCACGCTCTTTTTTATGCACTAACGCCAATGAGGTGAGTCCGGCGGCAAGAATATAATAATATGGATAGTATACAATTACTTTCAGAAACAGCCGGAAATTTCGGCCAAAAATGTAGTGTTTCCGTATCCACAGGGGATACATATTCCGGTTACTTTCGTGGATACTGCGATTCCACACGGGAAAATCCGCTTACATTGCGTCTTGTAATAGACGAGAATGAGGCGAAACGTATCGGTGTCTCTTGGCTTCGCGAAATAGGAGTTCCCTATGAAGTAATCACAAACGTTAAATTCTAACGATATGGAATTCCTATCAAAAAAAACTTGGCTACTCATAGCACTGCTATGGGTAGCCATTTCATCCTCGGCTTATGATTTTGAAGTTGATGGTATCTATTATTCAGTAATCTCTTTGGAGAATCTAACTTGCGAGGTGGCAAAAGGAGATGAAAAGTATGAAGGAGATTTTACAATTCCTGCAGAAGTAACCTATAATACACGTACACTGTCCGTGACAGCTATAGGAGAAGAAGCCTTCCAAGGTTGCATATCCCTTCAGTCTGTCACAATCCCTAATTCTGTGACAGAGATAAAAGCGGAGGCCTTCGGTTCTTGCAGTTCCCTTCAGTCTATCTCAATCTCTAATTCCGTGACAGCTATAGGAGAATCTGCCTTCTATCATTGCAGTTCCCTTCAGTCTGTCACAATCCCTAATTCCGTGACAACAATCAGATCTGGTGCCTTCAGTTATTGCGGTTCCCTCGAGTCAATTAAACTTTCTGACTCTTTAAAATACATATCAAGTGAATTATTTGAAAACTGCCGCTCACTCAAGGCTTTGGAGATACCCGGATCTGTTGAATATATTGAACAAACAAATACATTTAGATATTGTTCGAATCTTGAAAATCTAAGTTTGTTATATTCTACAGATGGGGTATTATATTTAAGATATTTTGGAGCTAAAGACGATTCTTGGGGCTATTGGACTAAAACAATCAAGGAGCTATATATTGACAGAAATCTGGATATAGATATTTCTGTACCAAATCTTGAGAAACTTGAGATTGGTGAACACATGGAAACCATTCAAGTTGAAAATCTAAATAAATTACAAAACCTCACTACAATAGAATGTTATGCTCTCATCCCCCCAAAATTACCAGAAATGACTAACGCCCACTATCTAAATATGAACGTTTTTGTTCCTGCTGAAGCATTGGAAACTTACAAAGCTGATCCGACATGGGGTAAATTCTGGAATCTGCAAGCTGCAGGTATCGAATCCGTTAATGAAGACTTTACAAAGACCGTCATAGCTCGCTATGATCTTTCAGGAACACCGGTAGATGAAGATTACAAAGGTTTCGTAATAGTACGTTTCTCTGACGGCTCAACCAAGAAAATTATGCAATAGCAACATCCCAGAAGCTTAGATAAGCACTTGGAAATTAATTGTATATTAAAATACTGAGAGAAATAGATAAGTTTTAGGAGACTCAGATTTGTCTCTGGGGGAGGATAACCGGTTTTGGTTGTCCTCCTTTTTAGAGCTACCCCCTCCGGGGTTGGGGGGGGGGGGTTGACGACGCCCCCGGTTTCGCCGGGGATTAACAAAATCGGTAGCCCTCCGGGCTATGGGAGTCTTTGATGGACTGGAGACGGGTGATGGTCTTGGCTTTAGCTACCTTACACGCGTGGGGACGCACCGGGACGGTGCATGCTACCCTTGAGCGCGAGCGGTTGGCTTTGCTTTAGTTACTAATGGACGATTATCGAAGGTTTAAAGAGCCATAAACCTCTTAAGTTGTATTAAAGTACAACTTTTCTTATTGATAATTGTTGTATAATTGAACAACTTTTATTAATTTTGCCACATGGTACGAGAAATAATAGCATACAAGGACTATTATAGCGATTTTATGGCTAAGCTAAGCGAAAAAGAGCAAATGAAGATTCGCAGAGCTTTGTTGCTGTTTTCTGAAACGGAGCGAGTACCATCTCACTTCATCAAATACATAGATGATGATATTTATGAATTTAGAGTGAATTATGGGAATAATGAATTTAGAATCTTTTTTATTTACGATGGGGATAAACTCGTAATCTTATTCAATGCATTCAGGAAGAAAACACAAAAGACCCCACGTAGCGAAATTGCAAAAGCTAAACGATTAAAAAAGGAATATTATGAAGACAAAAATGCAGACATATAATGTTAGTGAAGAGTTAAATCAAATTTTTGGAGCACCTGGCACAGAGAGCCGTCGAAAGGCAGAAGAACAAGCATGGGAAGAATACAATGCTCAAATTCTACTGGATGCTCGTAAAGAGTCCGGTATGACTCAATCTGAACTTGCAGAAAAAATAGGAACGGATAAGAGCTATATTTCTCGAGTTGAAAGAGGTCTTACTATTCCTTCAATTTCAACGTTTTATCGAATGGTCTCAGCTATGGGACTTTCTGTTGAGTTAAGGTAAGGAGAAGTATCGCTTTAATTCAATATGATTGCTAATAATTTGACGCCGGCTGTTCCGACACATCCGGATGCAATTTATAGTATGGACTAAAAAATCGTGGCATCTCCCACTAATTTATACGGAAGACTAAGGCTGATTTGAAATCTGAGAGATCAGCCGGCAACGCAACTGACAATCCATTATCTGTCTGCTTCCATTCCAACGCATTTTCATACCCGAGAAGTGTCACACTCCTGACTTCCGGAGACTCTTTCGCCCCGTTAGCAAGAGACTTGATAACAACGTCTGTTCCTCCTTCCGGCACTGTCATGCAGAAGGCATATAGACTGCCGTCCTTACCCTGGGTGAAACGGAAATCCTCCGGGGAGAACCTGAATTCTGCATGGGCCTTTCCGAGGCCTCCTCCCGGAAGTTTGCGGAGCTTGACGTTTTCTTCCACTCCTTCGCCAAGAGTATGCCATGCACGGCTTCCATAAACTGCCTCACCGTTTCTCTCCATCCAATCCCCTACTTCCTCAAGCATCTTGACGCAATCAGGATCGATACTTCCTTCGGGAAGAAGACAGATGTTGAGGGCTGCGTTTCCGTCACGGGCTATTGACTCGATGATGAACTTAATCATCATTCCTGAATCATAGGTAAAGCCGGGCGCATAAAACCAATCGCCTACCGGAGCCTCTCTTATCCATGGCTGAGACGAGTTTATAGTATCCGGGAAGTCAAATTCTGCTGTGTTGACAGCGCCGTTGGTGGGCCTGCGAAACTTTATTATGCTGAAACCATCCACCTTGCCACGGTTCTTCAACATTTTGTTGTAGTAGTCTGCCATTACGTGCGGCATCGCATTTGACTTGAAGCCAGTTCCTGTTCCATTTCCTGTAAATGGTCCTTGAACTGTACCGTCTGTATATATGAAGTCCGGGTCATAGTTCTCCGTAACATCCATGATACGGAGAGCCCACTGCTTAGCATACCATTTAGCATATTCAAGATGATTGCTGAATATCCCGGCTTTCGGGGGCGACCAGGGACTGTGGGCATTCTTCTCTACTGTCTCATATTCCCGAATGTCGACACCATAAAGCAGTCGCGGGTCATATCCTTCCCACCATTGCCCCTTGCCATCTTCCAAAGTAAGATTGCCATCGTAGGGAACACCGGCATACTCCCCTTCTGAATCCGCTCCAAATGCTGTCTGCCACCACCACCATGTATATTCATGATGAAATGTCACTCCATAGCGCATGCCATGCTTGCGGCATGCTTCAGCCCATTCCCTCAGCAGATCCCTGTGAGGACCGATATTGACTGAATTCCAGGGTTGGAATTTGGAGTTCCACAGGTCATAGTTATCGTGATGCACACCCTGTATCATCAGGAATCGCGCTCCTGCCTTATGGTATAGGTCTGTGAGATACTCAGGGTTAAGGCTATCCGGACTCCAATTGCGCAACACATCCTTATATCCTATTTCTGACGGATGTCCGAAGTTCTTCAGATGATTGGCATAAGCCTTATGATCCTGCTTATATAGGTTTCTCGCATACCAATCTCCGCTTTCTCCGGCGGATTGCGGACCAAAATGTACCCATATACCGAATTTGGCATCGCGCAGCCACTCCGGAGTGCCGGGATAATTGGATTCGATTGATTCCCAATTAGCCTTAAACGGACCATCCTCCATGTCCAATTCAAGGTGGTATTCTACGAAACTCTCATCATCTCCCATCGGCACCGAGCCGATAGGAAGAGCCTTAGGCAGATCAGGAATAATAATCTCCTGTTTTGTCTTGACAGTCTCCGCGCATACTACTGAACATGAAAGTGCCACTATAAGTGCAAAAATCACTTTCTTCCCCGGCATCCCACATATCTTGGAGCATATCAGTTCCATTTCATTCATTATTTTGGCATTCTCCTCAAGGGAGTGTTGAAATTTCATGACGTTTCTGTTTAATCATTGCAAAGTTCGTAATTCATTTTGATATAAGCAAGAAAAAATCTCATAAGGAAACAAGATCCTCTTTCATTGAGCGACGAGCAAAGTTACGCCATATCACCGTCTTATCGTCCAAGCCTCATTTGGTATTATATCGGAAGTTTCTGAACTCAGCCAGCCCTTTACCGGTTGAGCATAGCGCAGGACGCAATGCAAAGAAACCGCCGTAGTTGTTGTGATGCAACGATGAGACATCAATCGGTTCTCCTAATGCCTCCCACTCCTCGCCATTCTTGCTCACACTGATTGCAAGACGGTTATGGTCATTGTGAAGTTTAATCATGAATTTTTTGCCCAATGAGGACTTTATGTCCCTGTATTGCCCCGCATTGTTATAAACCCGAAGTGTCTCTCCATCAGACAATAACCCGGCATAAGCTTTCTCGCTGTAGAACAACAGCAATCCACTCATATTCCTGTCTCCAACCGAAACCTCGACCGAAACCTCATAATCCTTATCTTGCGGAGTGACAAGCAAGAGGCGTGCATCGGCAGGCGATGAACCCTTTCCTTCAACAATTAGCTTGTTATCTCCTGATCGTGCTACATCATTTGCATTTTCCATCCATGCAGTCCACTGCAATCCAAGCTCGGGATTGCTGAAATCATCCGACAATTTCATGCCATTCCTGATTCTTGAATCGCCAATCGTCAACTCCGCATCTGCGACAGCACGATACCATCCATCTGCAGTCCATTCAATCGGCTCAAGAAGTGTGCTGCGCCCAAGTGTATGGAAGCCATTGGCATAAGCATGATATACTATCCACCAATTGCCGTTGACATCATCCACAATCGTTCCATGTCCCTTCGACCACCACTGATCTGCCTTGTCATAAGTGTGGACTATCGGGTTATAGGGAGAGTTTTCCCATGGTCCCATCAAGTCTTTCGCACGTGCACAAATCGCCATGTGGCTCGTAGGAGGGCCTGCTGTACCTCCCTCTGCCGAAGTCATATAATAATAGCCATTATGATATGTAAGTTTTGGAGATTCAAGATACTTCCCTTCTGTCTCCCAATCTACAGGATAATCCCACCCGTCGTAGACGCGCACCTTCTCTCCTACAGTTGAAAGGCCATCGGGTGCCAACCTGATCACCTCCCCTGTATTGACAAATAAATAGCGATTTTCTTCCGCGTCTGCTATATGACCCGGATCAATACCCCCTACTTTAAGGTCGATTGGATCGCTCCAAGGTCCGCGGATATCATCCGCCCATGTCACCCAGTTAGTATCGGCTGTAGGGAAATAGAGATAATACCTGTCGCCATACTTGACCAGATCTGGAGCCCACGCAGAGCCATAAAATTCAGGCACAACCCTGCTTATCGGTTCCCAGTTTATCAGATCGGTTGAATGCCAGATGAGGAAACCCGGTTTATAATACATCGGGGAATGAGTCATATAATAATCCTTTCCATCTCTCAGTATTGTCGGGTCGGGATAGTCGCCGGGAAAAATTACTTTCGGATATTCCTGAGAATATGCAGATAAAAAGATGGGGCAGAGAAGCAACAGAAGAAGAAATCTTTTCATATTTTGAGGTTAGTTATTCAAGTTTTGTTATCCGTATCTTCAAATTCACAATATCTTAGTGAATTTCCAAGATACATATTTTAGAACTCATAATTCATAATTCCCAAAGTTAACTCTTTTCCACGTATTATGCAACATAAGTCGCACTAAAAACTTCCATTAGCCATAAAAAAAGACCGAACAAAAACGTCCGGCCCATATTCAAGTTAAGGATCTATTAGAATGTGACAGCAAGCTGGCATTGCAGGCGGTTGGCGTGCAGACCATTGTCGTTGAAGTCCTTCCTATGACCATAATCATATTCGACTCCGACTGATACAAATTTATTGATATTGTAGATCACATTGGCTGCAACATAATCACCGTAGCGGTACTGACTGTCGGATACAATAGCATCGTCAGGCAACCAGTTCACAAGGTGACTGTAGGTGAGGTTAGTAGATAGCTTAGATGAAAAGTCATAGCTCAGACCGCCTGTGATTCCAAATGTCTTAACAGCCTCCATCTTTCCGGGAGTAGAAGTAGCGACAGCATCAAGACCAAGACCGTTGTCATCCTGAAGATATGTTCCGATACCCTTACCATAAGCCGCATTGAAGTTAGCGCCTAAGTTTCCTATAACCTTCGTCATTCCTGAAAGCTGCACACCTCCTCCGGTCACGGATTTATTGGCATCCTCCGCAAGATTGCGATATTGCATCGGGCGTATAAGTCCTGACAGACGCACATGTGATCCACCGTCGTTCCATGCATACTGCAGGTAAAGAGGGATGGCGGGTATCCTTTGATTGACAGTCTTTGTCGTGCTGCCGGTAGTCATTGAGGCAGTAGGGGCATCAATACCGATAGCTCCCGAGAAATTCTTAGTGAAATTCTGCTCCCAGTAAGCTGTGAAGAGACCTAAGAATGGATATCCGTTAGGACCTTCATAGTCGATTGTCATTGGTTCTGCGGCACCATCAGTAAACAAACTGGTAGTGTGACCGACAGTCAACCCTCGATATTTTGCATAGAAGTGCTTCAATTTGAATGCATCGTGATCTCCCAAGAAGATGCCTTTGAAGAAGATTCCAATCTGATTGTCAGTGCCCGGCATTGCTACAAAGTTCATGTAGAGAGAAGATGTCTGCCATCCGAATTGCGTATTGCTTCTGTTGCCGGGAGTGGACGGAGTAAGAGATGAAGGGGTAAAGAGAGTTGCAGATGGCATATTGTCGCCCCATGTAAAAACGCCTTCACCGAGGAACTGACCGCCGATGCCTAAATAAAACTGTTTGTCCTTGCCTACAATTGCAAAACGAGGGAGACCATTGTCATTAGGAGCCTTTGGGGCATTATTCTTCATGGTTTTCTCCACCTCTTCAGGCTTTGCGTCTTCATTGTGGATGAGGGTGGTTACACCCGACTCCATGTGCCGGTTGTCGCGCTGAGCAGAAATGCTGAATGATGTGGCTGAGACGAGCAAAGCGGCAGCCAAGAGTGATTGTGTTTTCATAGCATATAGATTAATATTGTGTGTTTTTCTATCAATAACAAATAAAACGCAACTTGGATTAAATAACATTAAATAATTGAACCATCTCAAATGCCAAACGTTAAGACTGAAAACATTTTAATCAAAATTCTTACTATGGAAAAGACAATCACCCATTCCCAAATCAAGCAAGCCGTAGAGGAAGCCTATAAGGAATGTAAGGATATCACCGGAGGCCATAATGCCGATTACATCCCATTCCTGGCAAACATCGACCCTAATCTGTTTGGAATAAGTGTCACACTTACCGACGGGACAACTTTCAGCGTTGGCGACACAGAATATAAATTCGGAATTGAGTCGGTGTCGAAGGTGCTCACTGCAATCCTCGTGCTGAAACAATTCGGAGCGGAGGCGGTGCTGAAGCAGATTGGTGCAGACGCAACCGGCCTACCATTCAACTCTATTTTTGCAATCCTACTTGAAAATGATCACCCCTCGACACCTCTTGTGAATGCAGGTGCAATAACCGCCTGCTCCATGGTTGAGCCAAAGGGCGATTCATGGGGTAAATGGGAAGCAATCATCAATAATTTCACTGATCTTTGCGGATCGGAAGCCCAGGTGATCGATGAATTATACAAATCAGAATCTGATACGAATTTCAACAACCGTTCGATTGCATGGTTGCTTAAGAACTACAACCGCATCTACGATGATGTAGACATGAGTCTTGACCTTTACACTCGTCAATGCTCAGTGGGTATCACTGCTTCGCAGCTTGCCATTTGTGCAGCCACAATCGCAAACGGCGGACTTAATCCTGTGACGAAATCGCAGGTGTTTGCTCGCGAACTGGCTCCTAAGATTACAACCTTGATCTCAGCCGTAGGTTTCTACCAGAATACGGGCGACTGGATGTACACATCCGGCATCCCGGCCAAAAGCGGCGTAGGCGGTGGAGTGATGGGTGTCTATCCAGGAGTAATGGGTGTAGCTGCTTTCGCACCTCCATTGGATGATGCCGGCAATTCAGTTAAGGCTCAGGCTGCCGTAAAGGCAATAATGAAAAAACTCGACTTAGGCATCTTCAACGGCGACAACGTAAAAGTGATAGCCGATTGAAAGCAATAACCGAACCAGACCTACCAAACAAATATTTAAACCAGTATTACATGCGGATGGCTTCCTAAAATAGGAAGCCATCCGCATGTAATACTCACAGGATTAAAACCTGTAACCCACATCAACAAAAGGAAATCGACTGTCACATTATAGCCATTTGCATAGCGTTGCCTCAGCATATAGCAGACATTGCAATCAAGGCCTCTAACTTGTCTTTATATTTATAACTATAACGAGGATCGGGGCAGATTAGTATTTTTTAGAGTTGATCGTCATCATTTTTTGAGAATAAATAAAGATTGACCTTTTGCAGTAAGCCTATAGGCTTGTTGGGTGCTCATAGGTTTATCCAGAAGTGTCATTGCAATGTAGCATTTTGTCCAAGTATTTGTCCAAGTTCTCCCACAATATGATCTGCGACATTATTATTAAAATTTCCAAACAGTTGCCTTTAATTCCCCCGAATTCGGGGGAATTAAAAATATAAGTTATTCTATTTTAAATACTTTGGATTTTGTAAATGCTCTAATTTACTAAACTTATTATTGATATCAGATTCGTTAAATCGGGCCAACTGCTCTTTTGCAGCTTTATGTAGGATTGGTTTCCTCTGCTGTAAATCAATCATACCTTGTTTTATTAGTTCAGCATTAAGAGCCTCCATATTGGCTAGGACCGCAAGTTGACTAAGAGTCGCAGCATCTCGCAAATTGAGCCCCTGCTTTTTAAGTTCTGGATTCGCTTGTTCCCACTGTTTGGCTGTACAACCGAATACAATAAGATTAAGAGTATCTGCTTCAGTAGCATAAATCCAATCATTTCTAAGTTTTCGGAAGGAAAATTTTGCAAGCACATGCTTTTTCACAGCATCTGTTTGAAGAGTATAATTTGCCTTAGATAGAATTCTCCTTACGTCCCATTCCCTCAGACGCTTATCCGCAAGAAGCAAATTGAGATTTTGATATTCTTTGATCAAATATAGTTTAAAGGTAGGATTTACCCAAGAGCCAAACTCAAAAGCAATATCTTTGTGAGCATACGTGCCCCCATAGCGTCCAGCTTGTGCGATAAGTCCTATCGCGCCTGTTTTGTCTACCCATTGTTTGGCAGATAGGGCAAATCGATTCAATCCAGATTGATTGAATATTTCATTGTAGGTCTCAACATTGAATTTAGGGTTATTCAATTTTTCCCACAATCCAAGAAATTCTACTGTGTTTTTATTTCTAAGCCATTTTTCAACAAGAGAAGCTCCATTTTCAATCCCCTTAACCATGTCGGTAAGACAAATGAAATCTTCGCTATCAATTCTTTTGACATTAATAGCCTTATCCAATACTTTGAGAATGAATGTTTTCATAATTGTGTTATTTTATGCAAAGATATAAAATAAATTTTAATTACGCAAATATGCGGATTTAAATTTTGCTGATGTGACAGCAAAATGTATCAAATGATTCTATTCGGAATGATTCTGAACTTCCCTTACCTTTAACAAAACACAATGTATAAAAAGTAATCTGAAGTTTTGGTAATCCATGTGGTGAACCTTATTTTTAGTCCTACGACCAAAAACTTTTCTTAATCCCTCCTCAATTTCATGGTCATTTAGATATTTTGCGGAATTCCTGCCTAAGGTGGCAAATAAAAACAGATTGAAGGTATCAGAAATCCACATGGCATCCTTAAAACTGACGTAATCTGTAAGCCTTGAAACAATAAATATCTCCCTAAGACGATCTCGCACTTTATCTTTATTTTGTATTTTACAATTACGTAGTATGAGATCTATACAGACACTTAGTATGATATCATTATTTATGATGTCCTCATCATTAAGAATTTTTTCGCTAATATTTTCCATTATATAATCTATTTAAATACTTTAAATACTACATGTAACTTAGATAGTTATTCATTATAGAACAAGACTGGACTCAGCAACACTTAAGGATAAAAAATAATGGGAGGCTTTTCAGCTCTTAAGTATACAGCACTCCAGATAAATCCAGCCTCAGTCGGATCAGTGGCTCTTCACCGGTGATCCTAAAAGACAAGTATCTGTTATTAACGTTAACCTTAAATTCATATTATTTAGTTTATTCATTATTATACATATATAAGGCGGTAAATAGCTTTAAAATCGAGAATTTTGGGGAACAAAAATAAAAATGCTCTTTCAAATTTTAAGGTTTTCATTTTTTTTATTAATTTTACACCTGATTATCATTAGTGGCCACTAATGCCTTTAATTTATGATTTTTATGGATAGATTTTACATAGAGACTCAACGTGTCTTCAAAGATGGATACAGTTATAATGCAAATCCAATGGACGGAACTTACGACGATAAGGTAGGAATTCGCAGGGGACATAATGGAGAACTTGACTGGGATTGGTGGATTGAACCTATTTTTGATGATATTGTTATAGAGAAAATTTCTTCAAAGGTCATATTCATTTGTAAGTTAATATCAGATCCAACTCCTAAGTATTCTGTTTTTTCACAGGATCGAAACCTCATATTTGAAAATATAGAAGGATTCCAAAGAATAGAAGAGACAGATTCTTTCATATTAAATAGGGATCTATCAAATATCTTAGTTAATTTCTCAGATAATGATTATGAGATTAGAGAAACTCCATTCTTTAAGATATTTAAATTACCACATAATTTATCAAAAGAGATAGCTGATACTTTAAAGGAGAATGTCATTTTCTTCGGAGTTATTAAAAATCACCTGCCCAATTCTGAAAACATGTCATCTTGTATTAAGTATATGTTTTTAGATACCAGTTTCAATGAAAATACAAATATACATTACAAATTTTCTAAACAATGTTCGATTTATGAAGAAGAAAATGGGATTGTATTAATTTTTACTTGTCAAGATATAGATTCAAAATTTCTATATATTGCCAATAGAGGTATTGTCAATGACAAAATATGCAAAGATGTTGCATATTTAGGAAAGGGAAACTATTATAAAATATTATGTTGTGATGAGAAATGGGATATTATTGATTCCTATGGTAAAGTATATGTTACTTGTCTTGAAAAAGCCGGATCCTTTATTGCAGACAATTTAATTTTTTTTAAAGACGGTACCTATGGAGTATTAAATATTTCTGGAGAAGTACTTAATATTCAATCAGGCGAGGAATTATTGTCATATCGAGGATATATAAAAAGAAATTCATCTAATCTTGATGTTTTAGGTAACTCCTATGAAGAAAAATATCTTCCTTATCCTAATAATAAAGCGATATTTAAATTCAAGCCTGTTGTAGATGATGACTGTTTCAGTTTGCATATTGGGGGCGGACTCTATTGTATTCAAACATCAATTGAGTGGTCCATTAAAACCAACTTACCAGATTATTCTTATGTAGTAAATAGGCAAGGTAAGATAATCAAAGATAAAAGGGAAGGAACTTATATACAGTATTCTAGTGGATTATTTATATTTCAAAATAACGATGGGCAATATAATGTTATAGATAACGAAGATAATATTATTTACGATTCTTCAAATGTACTAAAAATTATTGAGATTCCTAATTATCCAATCATTGTAGAAGAAATAGAGGATAGTAATAAATATGCTTCATGGAAATTTTTATATCTGTATAATTTAAAAGGAGAAAGAATTTTCGAAAATTTGAAAGATATCTCAGATATTAAATTGTTCAGTAATGGTAATATCCTGATAGGAAGAAGGAGTGAGGTGTCTTATGTATATTCAGAAAAGGCACCCTATTTTGACACTGATGATGATGGTCATACGTATTGTGAAGAAATAGATATAAGTGATATAAATTCCCAAAAAATAACACTATGGGGTTTATATTCTAATGATGGCACTGAGATACTTGCTCGAGAGTATTATGATATACAAGAAGATAAGGATTATGATTTATTAAAACTCATTTTACTTTCAGGAAAAGAACACAAGGGGTTCTATCAAATTTATGGATATGCAGATTACACGGGTTGTATTTTGCTTGACCCTTTATACGAGGAGATAGTGACACTCACATCTTCAATTTTAAGAGTAAAAATCAACGATCGATATGGACTCCTCGACTATGCATTTAGACAAATAATACCATGTAGATATAAAACTTTGGAAATAGATGACCATACCCCTTATTCAAAGTTCCCCTTTTTTAAAACTGAAAATGGGGTCTTGACTCCAACTGGTTTGCTGATTTGCCAAACTATAAAGGCCAGAATAATCTTGGACAGGAGGATTTGTGAGATTTCAACATTTAAGAATGGGGTGGCAATTATTTGTAATGATACGTCAGTAAACTTGAAATATGGGATTATTAATCATTTCGGCGAATATATAGTTGAAGATAAATATGTAAAAATAACAGCAATAACTGATAGTATATATAAGTGTAATAATTATAGAGAAGCTCATAAGTTTGATTTATATCAAATAACGAAAGACTTAAAAGCTCATTTAATCGGCTCATATGATTTTTTATCTGATGTTGCAGAATTCAGTTTAGGTATTGGAAAAAAAATGGATACAGGATCCCAACATCTAACTTTTGGCATTCTTGATCCAAAAGGCGATTTCATATTGGATATATGTAGTTCCCAATTAGGTAAAGAAAAAAATGGTTATAGAACAATTAAAGTAGCCAATAAGATGGGCTTTATTGATACTCAAACCAAGAGGATGGTGCTAATGCCAGACGCTAATTATATTGGTCCTATAAAAGCAGGCATAGCATCTTTTGCAATAGATTGTATAAGAAATCAACGAACAAAAAAAATAGAAGGCGGCCATTGGGGCGCAATAAATAAATACGGAGAAGAAATTATACCACCAGTTTATTCTAAAGTATTTACCGATTCCTATGGTCGTATTTATGTTGCCAAAAATTCTTCTAAAATAGGAGTTGTAACTTGTGATAATAAATTAATTATTCCTGATGATTACGACTTCTTGCATATTAAAACTAACAAAGATCAAATTGTTCTTGCAAAGAGACTCACATTAAAAGAAAGAGAACTTTATTTTTTTAATAATAATGGAGACTTACAGTTAGTTGAACAAGAAAAAGATGAAGATTATTATTATGATGACTATGACGATTAATTATGAAAAATTGGTATTTGGGATATAGAAATCTAATAAATGTTCATATATGGCTGTCACATGACTTTGAAAGCATCTAGAGACGTTGAGTAGTCCGGAGATTTCAGGTCTCTTTTGATTGCGTGTGTAAACTTTACATTCTTGCCGCTATCATCTTTCTTTGGGTATTGTTGTGAAGCAAGAACAATGGTGTCAGCTCCCAATCTCCTGTTTATCTCATCCATAACCTCAAAGAGTGACATACTGAGTGTAACAGTAGAATTTGTAAATATTTTCCATAATTATGAAAACATCAAAAAAATGATAAAGAGTTCTCTTATAAACAATCAATGTGGAAGAAAATAATTGGTAAGATATGTAAAACATGACATAAAATGGATTGAAACTTTATTGAACAAAATTAGGTTGATTGAAATGAAGACAACGCAAAAGTGAGAATCCCCGGAAAGAAGTTTAGATGAAATATGAAGAAGAAAGGCATAAAGGGACTAAAATGGGGACGGGTATTCTTAAGAAATAAGAAAAGCCGCTGGAATGCAGCGACTTTTCTTGATAGATTGGTGATCCGGTTGGGGAAACTCCAACCAAATTATATCCTATATATCAATGATTTAAAATTCTTAATATTCAAACTCCAACATTTGCTCCTGAGATGCATTGCAGCGATTTGCATAGGGTTGCCTCATCATATAAGCAGACATTGCATTCGAGTCCTCTAACTTGTCATTATTATAACGCAGTTTTTCGCACAAAAGTATGACTTATACAATTTATTTCACAAAACAGTCTGCTAAATATCTATGAAAAGCATATTATTAATGATTAAAGTCATCATAACAACACTTAGTCGGCAAAAACTAAAAACCAAATATTTTCTTTTTGTTAAAATAAATTAACATTTAACATGTAAAAAGATAATATTCAATATATTATTCTTATTTTGACATATATTTGTATTTTAAATCATTTTTTTATGCCAATGAATAACGTCGATTGCTCTTACTTCCGGTCGTTTTAAGATGGTTCTGTCGTACCATATTATAAATTTGAGTCTGTATGTCCTTATGATCTACATCCGGCAATCTACTGGAAATTTCACTAAGTTTGCTATCGGGATGTAATCTTAAATCTTCTTCTATTAAAGCATTAAGGCGATGAGGCTCAATTGTCTTTAAAGATGTTGGGATATTAAGGTTCGCATTGTTTATCAATATTAGTACCATTTTTCGTATTTAACAGTGTTTTGCCGAGGGTAAAGTAATTTGTCGCCTTTATAGCCAAGGCAAACAAGTTCGTAACTCTACGATAAAATCCCCGAAAAATCTTTTAACATATAATAACTGGTTACTGCATTAACGAATATTATAACTAATAAGATATTTCAATAATCAACAATTTATTTAAAATACACACATTAGATAAAAAATTTAGGTCGGCATTTAGGTTTATATCAATTTTTTTTATAATTTTGTAATTGAATTCTGCATCCACAACTCTAAGAGAAGCAGAGAATTTGACATAAGAAAGCGTGTATTGACGCTTGTTTTTGGCTATCTG
>CAYQXG010000021.1:0-35748 GCA_964421525.1 uncultured Sangeribacter sp.
CATCCCAACCCAGCTTCCCCGGGGCCTCTAAAATCTTATGAGACGGGGTCTAAGATGAATGAGAAGTGACTACGAACGCTCCATATACTGACCAAAACGGCAGAATTCATTTGAGAGACACTGCTTTTGCTGATTTAATGCAAAAGCGTGTCTTCTCTGTTTTACTGATAGCAACACCCTACGACGCCTTCATGATGGAAGAAGACGGCAGGGTTGAGGAACAAGTGTATTTCGAATATGTATCACTCAACTTGAGTTCGCCACCGCGTTTCACTATGGTGGCAAACTACAAGGAGGCTTATGCCATGCTTGAATCCAAGCACTTCGATCTTATTATGGCTATGCCGGGGGTGGATATATCCGAGACATTCACCGAAGCCAAGCATATTAAGGAACTTTACCCTAACATTCCTTTTGTAGTGCTCACACCCTTCTCAAAGGAGGTGCGACGTAGAATTGCAAATGAAGACCTTACAGGTGTTGACTATGTTTTCTCGTGGCTCGGCAATGTCGACCTGATCCTTGCGATCATCAAACTGATGGAAGACAGGATGAATGCAGAAATCGATATCCTCGATGTCGGAGTGCAGTGCATCCTTCTTGTTGAAGACTCGATACGATTCTACAGTTCGATTCTTCCTCACCTCTTCAAGCATCTTCTTAAGCAATCAAGGGAGTTCTCCACCGAAGCCCTTAACGACCATGAGCGCATGCTGCGAATGAGAGGTCGTCCGAAAGTGCTGCTGGCCCGCGACTATGAGGAAGCGCAGGCTCTTTTTGACCGATACGGACGCCACATGCTCGGAATAATCAGCGATGTCCGCTTCCCCATCGATGGAAAAAAGAATCCTCATGCCGGTCTTCGCTTCGCAGCATACGTACATGAACGTAATCCTTATGTCCCCATAATCCTGGAAAGTTCCGAAACGTCTAACCGACGCCTTGCTGAAGCGATGCGGCTCACTTTCCTCGACAAGGAGAGCAAGACTCTTCCTCAAGATCTGGGCAAAGCAGTCGATTTCCTGTTTGGTTTTGGCGACTTTATTGTGAAAGACCCTCTCACCGGCAATGAACTGATGCGTTTCCATGAATTGAAAGACCTTCAGCTTGCTGTCAACAATATCCCGTCGGAAGCTCTTTTCCGACATTGCGCCAACAATGACTTCTCCCGCTGGCTCTACAGCCGGGCTCTTTTCCCAATCGCGGAGGCCCTGAATTGCTTCCGATTCGACAGTATGGACCAGGCACCCCAAGTCAGGAAGATGATCCTTGACTGTATCTTGGAATACAGAAGGATGAAAAACCGGGGTGTAGTCGCAATCTTCCGGAAAGGCAGGTTCGACCGTTACAGTAATTTCGCACGAATCGGACAAGGCTCACTCGGTGGCAAAGGGCGTGGTCTGGCTTTTATCGACCAGATAATCAAACGTAATCCGGCTTTCGACTCACTCAACGGCATTACCATCAGCATACCTCGTACTCTGGTGCTTTGCACCGACATATTCGACGAGTTTATGGATAGCAATAACCTCTATCCTATTGCTCTTAGCGATGCTCCTGATGAGGAAATTCTGAAGGCTTTCCTTGCAGCGAAACTGCCAAAATCACTTAAGGAGGATTTTGAATACCTCTACGATGTGATTGACAGGCCTCTTGCGGTAAGAAGCTCCTCCCTACTTGAAGATTCTCATTACCAACCTTTCGCCGGAATCTATTCAACCTATATGATTCCCCATCTTGACGACAGGGATCGAATGATCACTCAACTCTGTAATGCAGTGAAGAGTGTATATGCCTCTGTTTTCTTCCAAGACTCAAAGCTATATATGAATGCCACGAGCAACGTAATTGATCAGGAAAAGATGGCAATCATTCTTCAGGAAGTGGTGGGTGAAGACCACAACGGTCTCTACTATCCCTCTTTCTCCGGAGTGGGAAGATCTCTTAACTATTATCCCATCGGCGACGAGCAAGCAGAAGATGGTGTGGTGGAAGTTGCTGCAGGTCTCGGCAAATATATTGTTGACGGAGGGTTGGCCCTAAGGTTTTCTCCGAAGCATCCCGGAAAGGTGCTCCAGACATCTACCGTGCAGCTTGCTCTGCGCGACACCCAAAAGCATGTGTATGGCCTTAAGCAGACCGAAGCCACAGATTTCAGCACCGACGATGCTTTCAACCTTGAAAAAATCACCGTTGCAGAGGCTTTTAAGTCTGGTGCACTTAAATATCTTGTTTCCACTTTCGACCTCAACGACTATATGATCCGTGACAGCGAATTTGGAACAGGCAGGAAACTTCTTACATTTGCGAACGTACTCAAACAAGGGGTCTATCCTCTTGCCGATGCCGCTCAACTGATGCTCGAAACCGGGCAGCATGAGATGGGACGTCCTGTAGAAATTGAGTTCGCCGGAATTATATCTCCTGATGCCGCTAAAGGCAATAATAAGGGCACACTTTATTGGTTGCAGATGCGCCCGATTGTCGACCGCAAGGAGATGCTCGACGATTCTCTGCTCGAGGTCCCCGACTCCGACCTGATTGTAAAGAGCGATGCAGCGTTAGGGCACGGTCTCATGGACAACGTAAAGACAGTCGTATATGTGCGTAGCGAGGGCTTCGATGCCGCCGGAAATGTTGACCTTGCCCGTGATGTTGATGCAGTCAATAAGATGATGGTGGATGAAGGTCGCCCCTATGTCTTGGTTGGGCCGGGACGTTGGGGATCAAGCGACTCTGCCCTTGGCATCCCGGTAAGATGGCCTCAGATTGCCGGGGCTCGGGTGATTGTGGAATATGCCATGCGTGGATATCGGATCGAGCCATCGCAAGGAACACATTTCTTCCAGAACCTCACATCTTTCGGTGTTGGATATTTTACTGTAGACCCTGGAGCCGGCAATGGTTTCTTCGACGAGCAGTATCTAAATTCACAACCTGCAATCTACGAAAAAGGGCAGCTTCGTGTAGTCGGGTTTGACACCCCTCTGAATATTGCTATCAACGGTAAAAAAGGCAAGGGAATCGTCTGCAAGCCAAATAGCCTCCTGAAAACGGAAAAGTAAAACCTTTCACAATGGCCTCGCTTAAACGATTCATGATAGAAGGAGTGCCTGAAGCAGGTTGCGACGAAGCTGGAAGAGGATGCCTTTCAGGCCCCGTCAGCTGTGCTGCTGTAATACTTCCACCTGATTTCAACAACGACCTCCTAAACGATTCCAAACAGCTTACCGCACGTCAGCGCGAGCTGCTTCGCCCGATAATCGAGCGGGAGGCCTTGGCTTGGGCTGTCGTGATGGTCAGCCCCGAAGAAATAGACCGCATTAATATCCTTAATGCCTCCATCACAGGAATGCAGAGGGCTCTCGACAAACTTGCGATCACACCCCGTCACATTATAGTGGATGGCAACCGTTTCCGCCCATGGCGAGACGTTCCTTATGACACAATTGTCAAAGGCGACGCTACATATATGAGCATCGCGGCTGCTTCAATCCTTGCCAAGACACACCGCGATGAATTAATGACAAGACTGGCGGAGGAATTCCCCGGCTACGGCTGGGAGCGCAACATGGGATATCCGACAAAAGAGCACCTCGCTGCGCTCGATCGCATGGGCCTGACCCCGCACCACCGTCGCTCCTACGCACCATGCCAGCCTCGCCTCTTCTAATCCCCTCCTGCAAAACATTTTTTTGCCATTCTCAAAAAAAAACACTAAATTTGTAGATTGATACGCAAATTTCGCTCATGATAACGAAAAAATACAACCTAATCAACAACATAGGAGGCTGGTTCGTTTTCCTGATCGCTCTGGTCACCTATTGGCTCACTCTTGAGCCCACCGCATCATATTGGGATTGCGGAGAGTTTATCATTCAAGCAGATAAACTTGAAGTCGGACATCCACCGGGCAACCCTATTTTCATGCTTGTGGGCAGATTCTTCGTCAATTTTGCTCCGGATCCAACATATATACCTCTCATGGTGAACGCCATGAGCGGTCTACTCTCCGCGCTCACAATCCTTCTCCTATTCTGGACCATCTCACACCTTGTGCGCCGGCTTATTGTCCCCGACAACTTTGAAGGGGAACTCCCAATCTATAAATACGTTGTCATCATGGGCTCCGCTCTCGTCGGCTCTCTTGCCTACGCCTGGAGCGATACATTCTGGTTCTCTGCTGTCGAAGGTGAGGTCTATGCATTTTCATCGTTCTGTACGGCCCTTGTCTTCTGGCTTATCCTGAAATGGGAAAACAGAGCTGACCAACCTCATGCCGACCGCTATCTGGTGCTCATTGCATACATCATCGGAGTCAGCGTGGCTGTCCATCTGCTCAACCTCCTCTGCATTCCGGCTATTGTGCTTGTATTTGCCTATAGAAAATGGAGCAACATGAACTTGAAGAAGTCTATTGCCGCTCTGGTAGTGTCGTTTGCAATAATATTCTTCGTGCTTTACGGCCTTGTTCCCGGATTTATTAAGGTCGCTCAGCAGTTCGAGCTCTTCTTCGTCAATTCATGTGGCATGAGCTTCAACAGCGGAGCTCTCATATATGCCTTTACAGTTGTAGCTGTGTTCGCATGGACTCTCTATGAATTGATTCAACAGAAAAGCGCAAATAGAATAAGGATATCATTCCTGGCTTCAGTGGCAGTATCCGGCATCCTTTGGATCGGGAATGGTGTGGCACTCGGAATAATCTTGTTCATTGCATTGGCTGTAGCACTTTGGACTTATTTCCTACATTCAGTCCCTGTGCGTGTGCTGAGGCTCCTCACCTGGAGCATGGCGATGATCTTTGTCGGCTACAGCAGCTACGCGCTCATCCTTATTCGCTCCACTGCCGACACTCCTATGAACCAGAACTCTCCCGACAATGTATTCGACCTCGCCACCTACCTCAACCGTGAGCAATATGGCGAGAATCCGCTGATATATGGAGAGACTCTCTTCTCTCAGGTGCAGAAAAAGCAGGTGGGAGCCTACATAGACACTTTGGGCCACACACAAGACGGCTATGCTGTCACTCTCACAACACCTCAGTACACTTCTGTAATCAAACCGGGTAAACCGCTCTACGTAAAGGGTGTCGCCGGCGCCGCAACTAAGTCGGAATATGGCTTCTTGTCTGATTCCGAGATTGCAAAGAATGTGCGTCTTGCAGAACGCGGGGGTGACTACTACGTGAAGAAGGATTACAAGTCAGAACCGGTATATAACCCTGAGCTAAATATGTTTTTCCCCCGCATCTACAGCAGGCAGCATGAGAAACAATACAGGGAATGGGTCAACCTCGACACCACCAGTTCAAATCTTGTAGAGATTCACGCCATCGATCAAGACGGCAATAAGATTCCCGAACTTGAGACAAATCGCGAGCCTCAGTATAACGAAGTGACCGGGCGTCTGGCTTATGCTCCCAAGTATGTGTTCAAGCCGTCGTTCGCCCAGAATCTGGCTTATTTCTTCAATTACCAGCTCAACCACATGTATATGCGATATTTCATGTGGAACTTTGCCGGACGCCAGAATGACATCAATAACCAGAGTGGGGAACTGGATGCAGGCAACTGGATATCCGGCATACCATTCATCGACAATGCCCGGCTCGGCGACCAAAGCCTGCTTCCGGATGATCTCGGCAAGGATAATCCCGGCCATAACGTCTTCTACATGCTCCCGCTTCTCCTTGGTCTCCTCGGACTGTGCTGGCAGTCGTTTGAAGGGCGCCGTGGAATCGAGCAGTTCTGGGTGGTTTTCTTCCTCTTCTTCATGACCGGCATTGCAATCGTGCTTTATCTGAATCAGGTGCCGAACCAACCTCGTGAACGAGACTACGCCTTCGCCGGCAGTTTCTATGCATTTGCTATATGGATAGGCATGGGGGTAGCTGCACTCTGGAAGATTCTCTGTTTCTTCATCGGCAACAAGAAAAAGACTGTCTCCCAGATTCCTAATACCTCCGGTGACACAGATTCTACAACGACACCTGAAAAAGATCTCAAGCCAATCATGGCTTGGGTGGCCGCAGGTCTCTGCTTGATTGTTCCAATCCAGATGGTAAGCCAGACATGGGACGACCACGACCGTAGCGGAAGATATGCCATGCGTGACTTCGCAATCAATTATCTGAATAGCCTTGAGCCTAACGCTATCGTTTTCTGCAACGGCGACAACGACACGTTCCCGCTTTGGTATGTTCAGGAAGTGGAGGGTGTGCGTCCCGACGTGAAGATTATCAACCTAAGCTATCTGAACTCAGACTGGTATGCAAATCAGCAGAGGATGCAGAGCTACGAAGCTGCCCCTGTCACATTTACTGCAGAGCCGAAAGACTACGCCTATGGCAAACTCGATGTGACTCTCCCCGGCCGTGAAGGAGCCGCTGATCTACTTACATCTCTCAAGGCTCTTTATGCCGGGCAGTATGATGCCCGCTACGGATATCCCATGCTCAGTTCCTCTATTGTCACTATACCCGTCGACAAGAAAAAGGTGCTTGAACGTGGTCTCGTAGCTCCGGAAGACTCCACACTAATTGAAGACAAGATTGTAATCGACCTTTCAGAAGCTGAGGCGGTAAATTCCAAAGGATACATAGGTCTCGGTGAAATACTAATGCTCGACATTATCGCCACTAATGCTGCAAATGGATGGGAGCGGCCAATTTATTGGGCATCTACCGTAGGTCCATACTATCATCTCGGGCTCACTCCATACGTAAGAAGTACCGGCATGACCCACCAGCTCACCCCGACAATTCAGCGCGACATGGCTCCTCGCACCGACAGGGCTTATGATGTTGTGAAGAATTACCTTTGGGGTGGAGCCGACAAGGCGAATGATAAAAACAAGATCTATTATGATGAGACTGCACGTAGGATGCTGGTTTCAACACGCACTTCTATGGTTGATGTGGCAAGCGAGCTCCTCAGCGAGGGCGACATGGCGAAAGCTATGGGCGATTCACTGAAAGCAAAGAAGAAATATGCCCAGTCTGCAGAAATAGTCGATCTCCTTGAAAAGAATGTCAGCGACAAGGCTGCTCCTTATTCCCTGGCAACAGCTTTGACACTCGCTCAGCTAAATTGTGAGCTGGGTGGCGAAGATGTCCTTGCCGACAAGGCTCGTGCTGAAAAAGGACGTAAGCAGCTTCTTGGCCTTATTGATAAATATAGCAAGAATGTTGCATACAACGCCGAGATGAGATTCAATTTCGGCAATCCATCCCTGACCTATGAGAATTTAGTCATACCGGTACAGTTCTACCACATCATAGAGCTCTACAATAAGTATGGAGGTGACAGCAAGAATATCAAACCCTTGCTCGACCGTTATGGACTAAACGAGGAAACTCTTAAACGAGACTATGAAATCTATATCGGCAGACGAAATGCAAGCTCTGCAACAGAAGATGGCATCTCCTGGCAAGAGTTTGAGGATGAGATTGCCCGTTATTGCGAAATAGCCAATATGATGGCTTCTCTTTCACCTCAGGAATACGCCAAGCGTACTGATGAGGAGAAATCAATCGACTCCGTGGTATATTCTGTTATTGAATATTACCTTGAAAACGGAGGATCGGAAGAGACTTTACGGAAATATGAGCAATACCGCAAGCTTGACAAGGCAAGGGCTAAAAGCCTTAGCGATATGAACCAAGGTCTCTGATGCTGCTCCCACAGGAAAGGATCCCCTTGATACTACGGTTTCCCATGTTTCGCCGCAACGTTTTGTTTCGTGCTCAAAATGGGGAACCGTCGGTGTACCTGACATTTGATGACGGACCAATCCCTGAATCAACTCCTTGGCTACTTGATGTTCTTTCTCAATATGATGCCACGGCTACTTTCTTCATGGTGGCAGACAATGCAAGGCGTTATCCGCACTTATATAAAGCAGTAATGGATTGCGGTCACTCCGTGGGCAACCATACTTTTCATCATAAACCCACCTACAGGCAATCTATAGCTGAAATGATGGATGATGTCAGGCTTGCTGATGAAGTGCTGCACTCACGTCTATTCCGTCCACCGCACGGCCTCATATCAAGGAGACAACAGAAAGCTCTTTCTGATGCAGGCTATCGCATTGTGATGTTCGATCTCAACACACTCGATTACCGTGCAGACCGAACCCCGGAACAGATAATCCGATCAGTGTCGCGTAATGTGCGGCCCGGTTGCATAATAAACTTCCACGACTCTCTCAAATCAATAGAAAAATTAAAAATTGCTCTCCCCGATATTCTCTCTCTCCTCAAATCACGTGGTTTCTCACTTCTCCCCCTCTCTCATGAAGACTAAGACCCCGTCTCATCAAGAATAACCATTAAACACCAACAACTATGACAAAGATCAAAGCCGCCGTAGTAGGCTACGGCAACATCGGACACTTCACTGTGGAGGCACTCGAAGCCGCTCCCGATTTTGAAATCGCCGGCATTGTCCGCCGGAATGTCACCGACATACCGGCTGAACTTAAGCCCTATAAGGTTGTCACCGATATTAAGGAACTTGGACATGTTGACGTAGCTATTCTTTGCACTCCTACACGCGAAGTTGAGAAATACGCCCTTCAATATCTCGCCATGGGCATTAACACTGTCGACAGCTTCGACATTCACACTTCAATCCTTGATCTTCGCCGCTCTCTCGATGTAGCCGCTAAGAAAGCCGGCAAGGTATCGGTAATCTCCGCCGGTTGGGATCCGGGAAGTGACTCAATCGTGCGCACCTTGATGGAAGCGGCAGCTCCGAAAGGTCTCACCCACACTAATTTCGGACCTGGCATGAGCATGGGTCACACCGTTTGCGTGAAGTCGAAACCGGGTGTTAAAAATGCGCTTTCCATGACTATGCCTAAAGGTGATGGTATGCACCGCCGCATGGTATATGTTGAACTCGAAGAGGGTGCTAAGCTTGAAGATGTGGCAAAGGCTGTGAAAGAAGATCCATATTTCGCATCTGATGAAACCCACGTGATGGCAGTGGAAAGCGTAGACGCCGTGAAAGACATGGGACACGGTGTTCACATGGTGAGAAAAGGTGTTTCCGGAAAAACCCAGAACCAACGTTTCGAATTCAACATGTCGATCAATAATCCGGCGCTGACCGCTCAGCTGCTCGTAGGGGTGGCTCGTGCTGCCATGCGCCTTGCTCCCGGTGCCTATACCATGATAGAGATTCCTGTCATCGATCTCCTTCCGGGCGATCGTGAATCCC
This sequence comes from uncultured Sangeribacter sp., assembly GCA_964421525.1. Taxonomy (GTDB): domain Bacteria; phylum Bacteroidota; class Bacteroidia; order Bacteroidales; family Muribaculaceae; genus Lepagella. The sequence continues at coordinate 9,231 of CAYQXG010000021.1, forward strand.
TTATCTCTCATCTTGTCTAAACCCTCCTGACTTCGGTAAATGGGAAACCAAATAAAATGAGCCGCGCTCCCGCGCGGCTCTTCTCGTGTTCTACATGGTAAAGGATTAGATTCGTTATGTCTTACACTATTTGTTTCTTATGAACTGATATTATAAACAATTATTACTTACCCTATTACTTATTTCATAATTTCCTTTACGCTCTTGGATGAGCCGTCGCTGTAAACAATCTTCTTTATTATTATTCCCTTTGCAATGGGAGTTACTTTCATACCCTGAAGATTGAAATATTCCACTCCGATAATATCCTTCCCGGTTTCCGATGTTTCCAATCCTTCAACTTCGGTGCGCCGTGCGAGTGTACGCAACGCTGCATGCACTCCATAATATGCTTCTTTTGGCACTACGTTGCCATCGAATAGAAGTGGATTATTCTCTCTCCACGAATCGGGATCACACAAGCCCCATATCAGCACTGTAGGACAATTTTCCTCTGAAAGGGCTGCCAAGACAACTGCACAATAATCTTCTGCCTGACGCTTGGCGGCATCTGAAGCCTTAGGGTCGGCCTGCGCAATGTCAAGTTCTGTGATGATGCATTTAAGCCCGAGATCCTTATAGCGACGTATATTGTCTTTCAGTCGACGTGCATTCAGTTGTCCGGTAGTGATATGGCATTGGAGACCGACTCCATGGATTGGAACACCCTTCTCTACAAGATTCTTGGCAAGATTATAAAGAGCCTCAGCTTTCGGATCACCGATAAATTCCACTCCATAGTCGTTAAGGTAGAGTTCCGCGTCCGGATCAGCCTCATGTGCAATACGGAAAGCCTGCTCTATAAATTCTTCTCCTATCACGTCTTTCCAGACAGAAGTTCTTAGCTTATAACCGGATGGATTACTCCATACAATACTCTGGTCATCGTCGAGACATTCATTCACAACGTCCCATTCACGCAACTGCCCCTTAAGTCCACCTGCTACACCATTTATATGGTTTTGCATAATCTCGCAGAGCTGTTCTTTAGTCCAGTTCTTGTCATTTTTCTTGCCGTCTGTTGAAATCCAAGAGGGAACTTGCGAATGCCATACAAGAGTATGGCCTCTCATGACCATTCCGTTATTATTGGCAAAGTCGATCATCTGCTTAGGGAAATCAAGTGAAAAGTTGCCCTTGCTTGGTTCTGTGGCATCAATCTTCATTGCATTTTCACCTACGCCCATGTTAAACTGATCGGCAATCATATTTGCTTTCTTGTCACTTGGACTACTCAAGTTGATATTCCATGAAGGAATCGCAACCCCTATACATTTCTGAGCCTTTTCAGCGTAGGTGCGCAGCGGCGTTGGATCATCGTAGTCCGTGGTCCAGTCCACTATATAAGCGTCATTGCCATCGCCGTCAAGCACAGGTTCATCTTCAATCATGTTGTCACCTTGCCCTGAATATGCTGTATCAATCACAGTGGCAGTGACTATATAGCCTTCTGAGGTATTCTCTTCCTTTACGTCCCAGGTGTAGGCTTTCGGATATTGTATTCTGAAATTCCAGTTGTCCAAGTCTGACGAAGATTGTGCAGATGCCTTTATGAGAATAAATTTGTCACCCGCCTTCAGATTAGCATTATCACCTACCCTGATTTCAAGGATGGGCATAGCTTCCGAATAATCATATATTTCATCGCGAGGTGTAAAGAGAAGATTTCCCGATATGTCAAGATTAGCCGCATTGTCGCTCCCTGTGATATTGAATATAAGACGTGATGTGGGATGAAGCTTCACATCGCAGGGACTACCGTTTGCATAATCAGCTATGGTGAGTGTGTTACCCTTCGAATCGCCGGGTTCCATATAGCCGTAGACATCTGCAAGACCGGAAATATTTCCGGAACCTCCCACACATCCTCCGGTATAGACCATTACTCCGACTGCATTTTCCCCTATGCCTATCGCGCCCGGAAGCTTATTCTCTTTAGCTGACACAGCATCATTGCTTACAAGAATCTTTCCCCCAACTACAGTGACAATTCCTGAAATGCGGTTATCATTGCCTGTGATTGAATAAGTGCCTGACCCTTCTTTCACTATTCCTACCATAGAAGTACCCTCAGCTGCAATTTGTCCGGCAAGCTCCGAATCAGAACCGTCGCCTCCCACTATGTAGTACACACCCTTTTGCTTGTTGCCCTTGTAGTAGCCCATAATCCGGCTCCCTTTTTCAGCTTTCAGAAACCCGATTCTGTGGGCGCGGGCATTATTGCCATCTTCACCTGCCAATGTAGCTCCTTCGTGAAGGTAAACCTTATTGTTTGCCAGCAGTGTAGTGAACTTCCCTTCTTTAATAGCCGTCTTTATACTTCCGGCATCAAATTTTTCTCCTCCATGTGAGAGTATCTTGCCATAGAACCCTGCTTTAACCGACTCATTGACCGCGGGCCATGGATAAATATGCACATCTCCGCTAAAGCCACTCCAATCGGGAATGGATCCTTTATTATTTCCTATATAGGATCGCTCTCCACCTGAATATATATTTAATATTCCAGAGCCTTTTATCGGAGACTGCCAGTAAGTATAGCGTGATGTATAGACATTTAGCTCAGTATTCGCAGGGATGAGAATACCTTCATCATAGACAGTGTAGGAAGAGGATGTGCTCGCAGGATCACTGAAATTCAATTTCCCATCCTCGTATGTATTATAGTCAGGTCCTTTCAGCCTTATGTCATCTATATAATAATCGGAATTGTCGGAATTGAATCCGATACGCAGGCATCTGGAGTTATTGTCTGCTGAGACTGCAGGCAGGGCATAGCTCCATGTCTTCCACGTGGAGACCGGGCCGTATGAAGGCCAGCTTTCCTCATGCAGTTTATCATCCCCTACAAAAATCTGGAAATTCTTCCATTCCCCACAGGGGTCATTCTTATGGCGGCAAATCTTGAGTGTGAGTGTCTCTATTCTATCTGAAAACTTTGCCCCTGCAAATTCCTCCGGAAGTTCAAATTCAACATGATCGTTCCAACTGTGGTTTGTGACGTGGAGCACCTTATTATTAGAGTCGAGCGGATCAGCCTCCACTACCGCTATGGTTGAGGACGTGTCGCCGAAATTATTCCAAATCTTGAAAGTCTGTCCGATCTCGCAATTTTCGAAATTCTCAACCAGATAGTCAGTGGCACTGACTGAAAAAGCAGTCAGCGTCATTGATGACAACACTAAAAATTTAATGATCCTATTCATAAACTCATTTGGAATTATGTGAAAAATCGCATGAAAATCGCGTTTACAAAAGTAGCGAAAAATGGTATCGACCCACATATTGAAATGTATAGAAAACGTTGCAATCCGTAAACTCACAATGCGCGCCTGTATCATAAATAATTAATTTGGGATTATTGCTGTATTTCCGACCCGGAATTATGCTCTACAGCATAAAATACGCCAAAAACAAGAACCCTGGTAAGTTTTTCAAAATCCCACAGATAATAAGAAAATTTGTCGAACAATTGATAATACAGATTTGTTTCAAAATTAAGGACGCTTATATACATGCGTGTTTTATTTTGTAAAAATTTTTAACTACGGATATTAACCTCTAAATTATAAACCATGCATCTTACACCAAAAGAGCAAGACAAACTTACGCTCCTTACACTCGGCATGATTGCAGAACGCCGTCTGCAGAAGGGACTGAAACTCAACTATCCTGAGTCAGTAGCCTATATCACCTCATGTGCGCTTGAGGGTGCACGCGAAGGCAAAACAGTAGAAGAAGTGATGCACGATGCAGCCAACGTCCTGACCAAAGACCAGGTTATGGATGGAGTTGCCGATATGATCACCCTTCTCCAAGTAGAAGCTGTGTTCACCGACGGAAGCCGTCTGGTGAGCATCCATCACCCAATCAAATAACCTTAAAAAACTCTGACTATGGCAACAACGAACCCTCAGGGAGATGCATCTGCAACTCCTACATATAGCACACCGCAGGGTATCTTCGAAGGAAAGCCTGCAATCGCATACCCCAACACCCCTGGTTTCAAGCCCGCAACATACGTGCCCGTCGGAGGAGTGATCCTTGCAGATGGCGAACTGACATACAACGACAACCGTCGCACAGTGACACTGAAGGTGCGCAACACCGGCGACCGTCCAGTGCAGATCGGATCTCACTTCCATTTCTTTGAAGTGAACCGTTACATGGAATTTGACCGCGAGGCGGCTTTCGGTTATCACCTTAATATACCTGCAACTACCGCAGTTCGTTTCGAACCCGGTGAGGAAAAGGAAGTGGAGCTCGTCACATTTGCCGGCAAGCAGCGCGTCATCGGCTTCAATGATCTCGTAAACGGATACACCGGCCGTCAAGACACCCCGACTTTCTATCCAAAGGAAATCAGCGCTTTCGACCGCATGCGTAATTTTGGCTTCAAGGACGCATCTGAAACCGAAATGGAGAATGAGTTCACTGGTTCACCAGCCAACAAGTAATCTCTAATACCGATTTATCTCATGGCAACAATTTCAAGACAAGAATATAACAACCTGTTCGGTCCGACCACCGGTGATAAAATCCGCCTTGGTAACACCGAACTTTATGTAGAAATAGAAAAAGATCTCCGCGTATATGGCGATGAGGTGGTATATGGCGGTGGCAAGACTCTCCGCGACGGTATGGGCACAGCCAACACCATCACTTCAAAGGCTGGTTCTCTCGACCTCGTGATCACCAACGTCACAATCATCGACCCGGTTCTCGGCGTGGTTAAAGCTGACGTAGGTGTCAAAGACGGAAAGATCGCCGGTATCGGCAAAGCCGGTAACCCCAACATAATGCAGGGCGTTACGCCGACACTTTGCACCGGTCCTTCAACCGATGCTATCTCCGGCGAACACCTCATCCTTACTGCTGCTGGCATCGACGGACACGTGCATTTCATTTCTCCGCAACAGGCCTATGACTGCCTCAGCAATGGTATCACAACCCTCATTGGCGGCGGCGTAGGTCCAACCGACGGCACAAACGGCACAACCATCACTGCTGGTCCGTGGAACATCCAGATGATGCTTAAGGCTACTGAAGGACTCCCGATCAACATGGGCTTCCTTGCAAAGGGCAACACTTCGATCGACGAGACTCTCGAGGAACAGATCTTAGCCGGAGCCTGCGGTTTCAAGATCCACGAAGACTGGGGCGCAACTCCTGCAGCTATCCGCTCATGTATGGCAAACGCCGACCATAACGACGTTCAGGTAGCTATCCACACCGACACTCTCAACGAGAGTGGATACGTAGAGGATACACTTGCTGCAATCGATGGCCGCACAATCCATACCTATCACACCGAGGGTGCCGGTGGCGGTCATGCTCCCGACCTTCTGAAGGTGGCATCAATGGCAAATGTGCTTCCTTCATCCACCAACCCGACACTTCCGTTCGGTATCAACTCTCAGGCTGAGCTCTTCGATATGATTATGGTTTGCCATAACCTCAACCCGCTGATTCCTTCTGACGTTGCTTTCGCTGAAAGTCGCGTTCGCCCGGAGACACAGGCTGCTGAAAACGTATTCCATGATCTCGGTATCATATCTATGGTATCTTCCGACTCCCAGGCTATGGGCCGTGTAGGCGAGTCATTCATGCGTACATTCCAGATGGCTTCCTACATGAAGCAGGTACGTGGTAAACTTCCTGAAGACAGCGACAGCAACGACAACTTCCGTGTGCTCCGCTATCTTGCTCAGATCACCCTCAACCCGGCAATCACTTATGGTGTATCCGACTTGCTCGGCTCTATAGAAGTAGGAAAGATGGCCGACCTCGTGCTTTGGGAACCTGCATTCTTCGGCACAAAACCGAAGATGGTCATCAAGGGAGGTATGATCAACTGGGCGAACATGGGCGACCCGAACGCTTCTCTTCCGACTCCGCAGCCTAAGATCATGCGTCCGATGTTTGGCGCATTCGGCAAGGCTATGCCTGAGACCTGCGCTCGCTTCGTTTCTCGCGCATCGCTTGACAACGGTCTGGCAGATAAGATCAATGTCAACAACATCCTTTATCCGGTTCACGGTGTCCGCCAGCTCTCAAAGGCCGACATGGTGCGCAACACTGCTCTTCCGCACATCGAGGTTGATCCTGAGACATTCAACGTTTATGTCGATGGTGTCCTCGCAACAGTGCCCCCGGCAAAGGAACTTCCGCTTTCTCAGCTCTACTGGTTCAGCTAAGTAGAATAAATAATCGCATTGGTCTGCGGGAACTGCAGAAGCGCAGTTCCCGCAGATTCTATTTAATAATACGGTCATTGATTATCAATCGCAATCGTTGTCCAAACCAAGTCCGGAGCCCGCTCCGGGAGCAACTGTTGCAATGGCCATACTGTTCATCATTCTTCATTTATAATTTATCATTAAAAAAAGATGGAAGTTATAACCGAAATTCTCGGCAACATACATCAACCTGAATGGGCTGAAAAAATCAAAGGCATGCACGTCGAGACAATCTTCGTCGACCAATGGACTGCCCAGAAGAGTCGTTTCCTCGTGACAAGCGATCACGGACACGAATATCCAATCGCTCTAAAGAGAGGTTCCAGAGTAGCAGACGGCGACATAGTATTCTTCGACCCCGAAAATAATAATGCCGCTATACTGCGTCTTGATCTCAGCAATGTCCTTGTGATCGACCTCAGCGGACTTGAAAAGTGCTCCCCTCTCGACATCATGCGCATATCCGTAGAACTCGGGCACGCCATCGGCAACCAGCACTGGCCTGCAGTGGTGAAGGGATCTAAGGTCTATGTTCCTCTCACTGTAGATAAAAAAGTAATGCTCAGTGTGATGGAAACTCACCATATCGAAGGAATCACCTATGATTTCCAGCCTGGAACTGACGTGATACCATATCTCGCACCCCACGAGATTCGCCGTCTGTTCGGTGGTGCCTCCCACGAAAGCCACTCCCACGTGCACTAATTTTGAATTTAGAATTTAGGATTAGGTTTCGCGACAGGGAGGAGACACCAATCATTCAAGAAAGGCTACGAGAAGCCGAATCCAGTCAAAAAATTCAACACTGATAAATATGAAAATTACTCATCTTCTCCAGATGACCGACTCCACTTTCCCTGTGGGAACTTTCTCATTCTCCAACGGACTTGAGACTGCTTCTCACTTGGGAATTGTACATGATGCTGCCACTCTTGAGCAATACACTCGTTCTGTAGCACGTCAGGGTGCTTTCTCCGACGGAGTCGCAGCCTTGATTGCCTTCCGGGCAACAAACGACGGAGATCTGGAGAAAGTGGAGAACATAGATCGCGAGCTAATGCTCTTCAAGATGAACGACGAGGCGCGCATGATGCTTCAGCGTATGGGCAAGAAGCTCGCAGAACTCGGTGTCAAGTTGTTTCCTGACTGCAAGATCATGGTAGATTGGCTTGAAGACATCAAAGGCGCGACAACTCCAGGAACTTATCCGGTAGCCCAAGGCATTTCTTTCGCTGCAGCCGGACTGAGCGAGGAAGACCTGTTCGCCTCTCATCAATATGGCGTAATCAATATGGTGCTTAGTGCCGCGTTGCGCTGCGTGAGAGTGTCGCACTATGATACTCAACTCATTCTTCAGCGCCTCTGCGCTGAATCTGACGCACTCTTCGAGGAAGCAAAAGACATGTCTTTTGAAGACATGAATTCTTTCGTACCCGAGATGGATATTTTCGCATCTCTCCACGAAAAAGGGAATATGCGAATGTTTATGAATTAATATCTTTAGTTATAGGATTTAAATTTTAAAATTCTGAATACTGAACTCTGAAACCGACAACTGAAAATCATGTCAACCTGCAGAATAGGAATAGGCGGCCCCGTTGGATCGGGAAAGACCGCTATTATCGAGGCAATCACCCCTCGCCTTCTTGAGCGTGGGATGAAAGTGCTCATCATCACAAATGATATCGTGACAACAGAAGATGCAAAGCATGTTCGCAAGACTCTGAAAGGAATCCTTATGGAAGATCGTATAATCGGCGTTGAAACAGGTGCTTGCCCTCACACTGCCGTCCGGGAGGATCCTTCAATGAACATCGCGGCCGTAGAGGAAATGGAAGCAAAGTTCCCTGATGCCGACATAGTGCTGATAGAGTCGGGAGGCGACAACCTTACTCTAACATTCTCCCCGGCACTCGTAGATTTCTTCATATATGTTATTGATGTTGCTGCCGGCGACAAGATCCCACGCAAAGACGGACCGGGCATCTCCCAGAGCGATATCCTCGTCATCAACAAGACCGACCTCGCTCCCTACGTGCATGCGTCGCTCGAGGTGATGGACCACGACAGCCGTCTCATGCGTCCGGGCAAACCTTTCATATTCACCAATGCCATGACAGGAGAGGGAATCAACGACCTCGTTGATCTCATCTTTAAGATGGCACTATTCGATAAATAATTTTGAATTTGGAATTTTGAATTTGTTTTTGTGTCGTCGCGCTCGGAGATCGCTCCCTACTTATCTTGACTTTTGGGAGGAATTCGAATTTCTAATTTTGAATTTTGAATTATTTTGGAAAACTGATAATTGAAAACTGAACAATGGCCTTTCCGGAAACTTATGAATATACAGATGTCGAGATAGTCAGCTTCGACCACGCCAAGGAAATGAAGCCTTATCTTGATAAACCCCGGGGCATGTATGTCGGCGCCCCGGGCAAGCACGGATATCTCCGTCTCGGTTTCGAATTGGATTCCGAGGGGAAATCGATTCTTCGTGACCTCGACCGTAGAGCTCCGCTGATAGTGCAGCAGGAGCTATACTTCGATGAGGAACTTCCGGGTATGCCATGCGTCTACATTCTTTCTTCAGGTGGACCAAATATCGACGGAGACCGCTACAGGCAGATTTTCACACTTAAGAAAGACTCGATGGCGTTCATCTCCACGGGAGCTGCCACCAAACTCGCCAAGATGCGCGACAACTACTCCGGACTCCTTCAGACAATCCAACTTGACGAAGGAGCCTATCTGGAATATTTGCCGGAACCCATCATCCCTCATGCCAATACACGTTTTATCAGTGACACACAAATGGTGGTGCATCCTACTGCGACTGTGTTCTATTCAGAAATATTTATGGGTGGGCGTAAATATTTCGGGGAAGGGGAACTGTTCAAATATGATATCCTTTCTGTATGCTCGCATGGCGAGCGCCCTGACGGAACTCAGTTGTTCAGGGAGAAATTCATAATTGATCCTAAAAAGGCAAATCTACGCGATACCGGCATTATGCATGGATTCGATGTCTTTGCCAATGTTCTTGTGATGACTCCCGAGGAGAATATCAAACCGATCTACGATGCCACCGAAGCATTTTATGATGCCAAGCAGAAACTTGCTGCCGGGATAACCCATCTTCCCAATAACGCAGGACTTCTCTTCAAAGTCTTGGGCATGGAGACCGGACCAGTAAAGCGAATTGTGCGTGAATTCTGTTCCAAAGTCCGCCAGCAGGTAAAAGGCAAGCCCCTTCCGCCTGAATTCCCTTGGAGGTAATGGCAACGATAAATTATCAATGATGAATGATAAATTATTAGGGATTAATTAATATCAAATTATGAAAGCAATGAAATCCGTCACCGCCATTCTAAATGGCGCCGGACAGGTAATGTTTCAGCAGAGCGCATGGACCGGTCTGCTATTTCTTGCAGGCATCTTCTGGGGTGCTTATGAATGTCACACCCCTGCCGTTGCTTGGGGTGCAGTTGTCGGACTGATAGCATCTACAATCGCCGGTGCACTTCTGGAACCAAATGCAAAGGGGGGTGCCGCCGGACTTTGGGGATTCAATGGCATTCTTGTCGGCTGTGCATTCCCGACATTCCTCAGCAACACTCCGCTGATGTGGGTGGCTCTAATTTTCTGTGCCATGCTGTCAACTTGGGTACGCACTGGGCTGAACAATCTTATGGCTCCCTTCAAGATCAACTCACTGACATTCCCATTCGTGCTTCTTACCTGGCTCTTCCTCCTCTCATCGCGTATTCTCGACGGAATAGCACCCGCTTCCCTCTCGACACCCGAACTTGCCGAGCATTTCAATCCGGAACTGTCCACTTCTTTCGGTGATCTCGTGATATATTGGTTGAAAGGCGTTTCTCAGGTATTCCTAATTAACTCTTGGGTTACCGGGATACTCTTCCTTGTAGGTCTCGCTCTCTGCAGTCGCTGGGCAGCCGTCTGGGCAGCAATCGGCTCTGCAATCTCCCTTGCTCTCGCAATCCTCTTTAAGGCTGACGGAGCTGACATAGCAAGTGGTCTTTTCGGTTTCAGTCCAGTGCTGACCGGTATTGCAATCGGGTGCACATTCTATAGCCCTAACGTTAAGTCTGCGGCATGGGCTGTCGTAGCAATTATTGCCACATTCTTCATCCAGGCTGCAATGGATGTATTGATGATCCCTTTCGGACTTCCGACATTGACCGGACCATTCTGCGTTGCAACTTGGCTCTTCCTACTCCCTCTCTACCAATTCAACAAAGGCGGCGACATGCATTCGGAATGGGATTCAGAGTGGGATAATTTCGTAGCAAAGCTGAAGAATAAAAAGAAATAGTTCAATCGTTTATCTAATATACAAGTCCAAAACCTGAAACCTGAAGCCTGAAAAAAATGCACATGTCAGACGCATTGGTGTCCCCTGCAATGGCGGTTGGAGCCGGAGTGGCGGCAGCAGCACTTATAGCCGTGGCGACATCAAAAGTGAAACAGATAAGACGAGACGACATCATCCCCCTGATGGGGGTGATGGGCGCCTTCGTTTTTGCAGCCCAAATGATAAATTTCTCCATACCCGGCACAGGGTCGAGCGGCCACGTAATTGGAGGTGTCCTTCTGAGTGCCATATTGGGTCCGTGGGCGGCTTTCATCACGCTCTGCTCCGTGCTTATTATCCAGTGTCTTGTATTCGCCGACGGCGGACTGCTTGCCCTGGGATGCAACATTCTCAATATGGCTGCCACATCATGCTTGATAGCCTATCCGTTTATCTATCGCCCCATAGCAGGCAAATCATTGAAACCATGGCGTATCACCCTGGCTTCGATAGTGGCATCTGTGGTTGCCCTTGAAATTGGTGCTACAGGAGTGACTATCGAGACTGAACTCTCCGGAATCACAGCCCTTCCCACGTCGACATTCCTTGCATTCATGCTTCCCATTCATCTCGCTATCGGAGCCATTGAGGGCATTGCCACAGCAGCCGTGCTCTGCTTCATAGCGAAATACAGACCGGAAACCCTTTTCGGTGAAACTAAACTATCCGGTGGAAACACTGTTGAAAAACAAGCACGCGGCAAAAAGGTATTGATCGGATTCGCTATAGCCGCCCTCATATTTGCAGGTGCCTTCACTTGGATTGCCTCGTCTAATCCCGATGGTCTTGAATGGTCAATAGAGAAAGTGTCGGGCATATCTGATTTCCCTTCGGCCACCCCTCCTACGGCTTTCATGCCGGATTATGACTCCCGGTTTGCCGGAATTGTCGGCGCTGTCATTGTGATGGTGATGCTTTGGGCAATAACCACCATACTTTTCCACCGGCTCCACGCATCCCGTCAGACCTCCTCCAAAGAGCGTAAATGAAGCAGACACGTCTTGAGAAAGCCATAACCATACTGAATGCCCGGCAGATAAAGCCGGCCACTCCCTCACATATCGGCGACATAGACCCGCGGGCTCTGCTATTGGTCACTATAGTGTTTCTTGTCAGTATGCTCAGTGTGCCACTCCAGCGCACAGACGTGATAATCTGGTTTGCTGTGTATCCAATCATTTCATCCCCTCTTGCCCATATTGCCTACGAGCGACTTTTCCGTAATTCTCTGTTTGTAGTTCCGCTTCTTCTCTTTATAGGGATATTTAACCCATTCTACGACCGCACCACAGCCTTCACAATCTTCGGCATTGCCGTCAGCACAGGATGGATAAGTTTCATTTCCATCATCATTCGCGGACTATTGGCAACCCAGGCGCTTTTGCTACTTATACGCGTAGCGGGATTTAATGAAATTTGCGAGGCAATGCACCGTCTTGGATGTCCGGCTATAGTTGCCACTCAGCTGCTGATGGTCTACCGATATCTTACCCTGCTTCTTCAGGAAGCCCTGACTATGCAGCGCGCACGCATGGCCCGCTCCTACGGAAAAAACTCCTTCCGCGCCAAGATGTGGGGGCAATTCGTAGGCCAACTTCTGTTGCGGACCATCGATCGCAGCCGACGCATCAATATGGCTATGAAAGCCCGTGGCTTTAACGGGTCGCTCAGTATCTCCTCTCCATCCCATTGGAATACAGCCGACACGGTCTATTGCCTTGTCTGGATTCCGGTATTCTTCCTCCTCCGCTTTGTAGATATCCCCATGTTATTATTAACCCTTATTCATTAGCCCCATCCATTCTCAACATAACGTTGAGGGAATAAGCCCCCAACTCCAATACAAAATGAACACCCCAGCCCTGCAATTCAAAGATGTCTCATTTTCCTATCCCGGAGGCAACGAAGTGCTCCGCGACATATCCTTCTCTATCATGGAAGGAGAGAAGGTGGCCCTTGTAGGCCTAAACGGTTCCGGTAAGTCAACCTTGCTGTTGCATACAAACGGTCTCCTGATAGCCGACAGCGGCACTGTCTCAGTCAACGGCACTGTCATAAATCAAAAAAATGCGGATGAATGCAGGAAGAGTGTCGGCATGGTCTTCCAGAATGCCGACGACCAGCTCTTTATGCCAACAGTGGAAGCGGATGTGGCTTTTGGGCCCCGCAATATGGGCCTCGACGAAGAAGAAATAAAAAAACGCGTTGAAGAAGCGCTGCACATCACGGGATGTACATCCTTACGCGAGAGCTCACCTTTCCATCTTTCCGGTGGGCAGAAAAAGATGGCGTCGATAGCCACAGTCCTCTCCATGCGACCGGATATATTGATCTTCGACGAACCCACATCAGGACTTGACTTCGCTGCTGAAGCCCAATTTATCGGCATCATCGACCGCCTCCCCCACACGATGCTGATGTCATCACACGATATGGAACTCGTTCGCCGCCTATGTACACGTGCAATCCTGATGGACAACGGCACCATCACCTACGACGGGCCCATCGACACCCTCCCATATCCCCTCATCTCCACGCTCTAAGTATGTTGCTCCATCAAAAGCAGACATTAAACGATTCCTTTGGATTTTTTCCAAAATAGGCTTATTATTCCTTTGGATTTTTTCCAAAATATGCTTATTATTCCTTTGGATTTTTGCAAAATATTGATTATCTTTGCATTCTAAAATAAGCAATACACAATGTCATATCTTGCAAGAAATATAGATGAGTATCTTCTTAAATGGAAGGAATCACCACGCCGTAAGCCTCTTATTGTGCGTGGAGCCAGACAGGTTGGCAAGTCCTGGGCTATAAGACACTTAGGGGAGACGTTCAGACATTATCTTGAGATCAACCTTGAGAAGGAAAAGGATCTGTGCAAACTTTTTGAAGAAATTTCGGATGTACGGGAACTCAGTCAACGCTTAGGGGCCGTACATAATGTGCAGGTGATTCCAGGGGATACCCTGCTTTTCATTGACGAGATTCAGAATTGCCCGGCGGCATTAAAGAGCCTGTGGTTTTTCAAAGAGAACTACCCGGACCTGCATGTAGTGGCAGCAGGGTCACTTCTGGAGTTCGCATTGAATGAGATTCCATCATACGGAGTTGGACGTGTCAGGTCTGTGTTCATGTATCCTATGTCGTTCAAGGAGTTCCTGATGGCACGAGGCAAACATGTGTGGATAGAGGAAATAGCTACCTCCGACTGGACACACCCTTTGGAAGAAAGTCTTCATTCACGTCTTGTGTCGGAGTTTCGGTCGTTTTTGATGGTAGGGGGTATGCCATCCAGTGTTTCCGCTTGGGTTGAGACTCAGGATTACTCTGCCTGTCAAGATGAACAAAATGATATCCAGCAAAGTTATTATGATGACTTCGCTAAATATGCAAAAAAAGTCGATCCTCAGTTGCTACGCAACACCCTGTCGGCAGTAGTACGTCAGTCGGGTCATAAGTTTGTCTACAGTAAAGTAGATGGAGGATACAAGACAGACGAAGTCAAAGAGGCGCTGAGACTCCTCCGAGACGCCGGAATTATCATTCCGGTGCAGATGTCTGCAGCCAACGGTCTCCCTTTGGGCGCACAGGTTAATCCCAAGTTTACGAGATTTGATTATCTCGATACCGGTTTGTTGCTTAGAGTATTGGCGATGAACTATGATGATGACAGGGAACTGACCCGGCTCATACTTGCAGGGGATGCCCCAGACCTCGTAAACAAAGGTATTGTAGCAGAATTAACGGTCGGGCTCGAACTCATGAAATCCTCTAATCCGCAGAGCAAGTATGATCTGTTTTATTGGGAGAATCTTGAGAGAAATGCCACATCGGAAGTTGAGTATGTCATAGCCAAGAATGCAAAGTGCTTACCCATAGAGGTGAAGGCTGGAACGTCAGGAAAGATGAAGAGTCTACGGCTTTTCATGAATAAAAAAAATCTTACAGCTGGAATACGCAGTTCTCTGGAAAACTTCGGGCTTCTGGAGGTGTCGGACACTGAGGATAATGAGCAACCGATCAGACGTGTAATTGGTATCCTTCCGCTTTATGCAGTATGGAAGCTCCAGGATCTTCCGCTTCCTGATTAATGCTTTTATTAGCTCTAAATCCTATATACATTGCTATATATACGAAAGATGAGTAAAAGATTTGCATTTTACAAATATTATTAGTATTTTTGTAAGTGATAATATTTGATTAGATAATGGCATAAAATGGATGCAGGTGATAATATGTTGGCTCTTTTGGAGAGCCTTATGCCGGAGCCGGCGGAAGATGTGGCTCGTAAGATAGCCGATGATTTCAGGCAGCGTCGTGTAGAGAAAAGACTTACACGCTCCGACATTGCCCGGAAATCGGGGGTGGCACTTGCAAACATTACAAGGTTTGAACAGAAGGCCCTCATATCTCTAAATAATCTTATAGAACTGGCAATAGCACACTTGGCTATAACCTCGAAATAAAAAACATTTTTGCCACACCAAAATACTCCACAATGGAGGAGTTGCTCCAAATCCGCAAGAATCAAGGCAAAACAAAGGCCTATAAACGCAGAAAACCAAAGCCATGACAAAAATAGACCGGTTATCAGTCAACTTTCACAATAGAAAAGTCGGCACTCTTTCATTTGATCCGGAAGGGCAACTCCCATACAAAATGAATACCCCGGACCTGCAATTCAAAGATGTCTGCTTCTCCTATCCCCTCATCTCCACACTATGATACTACCTCACACTGTGTCAGGAATGTAAGCCCAAATCTTCACTTCAGAATACCGGACGATGCACCGGATTGTTTTGAAATGTCATTGCTTTGAGTGATTTTTTTACCAAATCCGAAAGTATAAGTGGCCGACAACTGCACAAACGCATGGCGGGAGGCATTGCTTATCCACCGATTCACGGAATAATTGGGGCTGATCATAGTATCGTGTGAGGCACGCCAGTTCCAACGCTGTAGATTTTGTGCTGTCAAAATGATGTTCCATCTTCCATTGCTCCAGCCTCCTTGAACAACGAAAACATCCTTATTACGTGTCCATAAACCTGACATTGAGTCATAATTATCCGTTGCATTCGCTGATTGGTAAGACAATGCAAAATTAAAATTTCCGAGATAGTACAGAGCCTGTACATAATAACTCAAACTTGAATGGTTGATATTGTACGGCTGACCATTTTGAACATATAGCTGCGCCAGTTGACCGGATAGGTATAATTTACTGTCAAATAAGTTTGTCGAGGCATTTATACCATAATTATAATGGCGGAATGTGCCGATAGGCTGTTGGATAGTGCGCACGATTCCATCAGGGGTTGCCTCATATACAAAGGCAGCTCTATTTCCGACAAGCCATGAATTGGCAAACACGGTCATATAGAATTTATTCGACGGGATAAATGTGTAATTAATCCCTATATCATAACTTCGATGAGATTTTAAGAGAGGATTGCCGGTATGCCAAAGAAAAGGTGAAACATGAATGATATTTTCACTTTTATAGTTTGAGGATGGAGGCCACACCGAATAATGAAAAACTGCTCCAATTGAATTCCGTTTATTGGGTACATATCTCACAGATGCGTCAATATATGGATAATAGGAATCTGAAATATTATCGTTTAGGCGAGTAGCAAGCCAGTTCCAGCCAATTCCAAAAGAAGTTGACAGTTTAGTCGTAGAAAAGTTATATGTCACGCCAATCTGACCAAATTTAGTCGTGGAGTTATCCAAGGCATTTACCGACCCGCTATAGTCAGTTTTGTTATGCTCATAAATACCTCTGATATGTGCCATCATGGAATGCTTTTCGGAAAAAGTATGATTATAGGTCAATACAGCATTTCCCTCATGTGTATGGTCATCCACTGCATTATATATTGAAGATATCTTAGATTCTATATAGCGAGAACTTTGGTCTGTATGGGAATAGGAATAGACCAACGATGCAGATAGAGAACTGTTTTTGGGCAGACTGAAAAAGTAATATCCATTGTAGTTCAGATATTGTGCTTTCTGAGTTGATCCGGAATAGTATTCATCTCTTGACATCTGGTGGTCATCATATACAACCTTACCTTCATTATCATTATGCGGCATACGGTCAAGACCAAATGTCATCAGACTGTTGGCAGTAATCTTATCTCCGGAATAAAGCGCCCTAAAACTGGTTTCATAATTCTGTTTACGATATTTGGAGCTTTCTGTTGTTGACTCTCTTTGGAAACTTTTTATCTCCCCGTTTTCTTGGGGCAGATGATAAGTCTCTGTCTGATCAACGGAAAAATGATTGTTAGCAATATAATATCCATACCCCATTATATCGTATGTCATTTTATTCTTGACAAATCTGGCATTAGCTTGAGCGTAACCTGAATTGACAATAAAATTCTCGACACCAAGTGCCTTTACATACCCGCCATACTCATATTTGGTCATTATGAAATTAATTACATGCATGTGACCCTGAAACCTCGGATCAGATGGGTATTCCAAATATTCCACAGTCTTCACATCCGTAACTCTCATCATTTTTAAATCTGACTCAGTAGCGGGCACAAAGTCTATGAATATTGCAACAGGCTGGCCTGACACCGTTGTAACGGCAGAAGATCCTAATCGCGTATTTAGTTGAGGAATAGGCATTCTGACGAGTAAATCAGTTGCTGTCTGCGATGCGTTCTTTTGCCGTTGTGTCGGACGGTAGATACTTCTGTCAGACAGCAGTGAGGCGTTATCTCCTTCAACTGTGACTGCTTTTAGCTTTATGGGCAACTCCGGCATGATGATCGTGCCGACATTGAAGGATTCGAATTTTTTATATATTGTCTTAAAACCAATACATGATAGCTTTGCAAGGATCCCTTGTCTATCACAAGGGATCGAGAAGCGTCCGTGGTCATCGGTTATCCCGTATGTTATGACTGTGGAATCATTCGGGGTAAGCAACATGACAGTAGCAGCTACGACCGGTTCATTATCGCTTCCAATAGCTTTTCCTGTAAAGACATATTTGCCATGCTGGAGTGCCTCGAGATAATATGTATCCCCGGATTTAACCAACGTAACCGGATTCAAGCCGATAGCCTGACGGAGAGCATCATAGGCATTGTCTGCCGTGACTGTCACGCTTGTCTTATAGGTTTCCAGCTCATTGAAAATGAAATTGATGTGAAGGTCGGGGTGGTCTTCCATTATTTTCCTGACTGCATTTGGCAGTGGAGTGGAGTTGAAATGATATGAGTAGGTCTTGGCTTCGGCCATAAAGACTGCCAACATTACCGCAAGAGATGTTATGATCCGTGCCATGGGTTCAATCTATCTTTATGGTCTTGTCATTGATTGTGAGAGTGATCTGCTCAAAGTTATTGAGACTCTCTACTATATCATCAATGGGAAGTGCCTGATTCCAGCGGAAATAAAGTCGGAGAGATTTGGCTGCATGATTATTGAAAATCACATTATAACCATAATAAGTGGCAGTCCGATTCATTATTGTCTCAAGAGTTTCATCATCAAAAACTATTATTTCCGGGGTCAATCCTTTCTCTGTATCAACAATCCTGACCGTATCCGGCTGAGACGTAACAATACCAGTTCCGGTCGTTAGCTCAACATCCGTTGTGGTCTCTAAACTCCCATTACTGATGCGGTATATTCCCATGCCCACAATTGCTGCTACTGCAGTGAACGAGACAATACAAATTGCGATACAGGCTACTGCATTTCGGGAAAAGAAACGAGGCAGCCAAGAGTGTCGAGATCTCTCCGACTTACGGTGATGTTTTACAAACTTCGCCCATTCTTCCTCTATATCGGGTGTGTCAATGGACTGAAGGCTTGATTTTATTTTGTAAAGCAAATCAAACGCCCCTTTTACTTCCTGATCACGTAGCATTGTCTCAATCTCTACCTGTGAGTAATGCTCCGGATGCTCCATTGCATCAAACAGTCGGTCTATTTTATCCATTTTGAGTAAGTTTTTGCCGTAATACATCTATTGCATGACGCAGATGCTTATAAACAGCCACCTTGCTGATGCGCAGATGATCAGCAATCTCCTGATAGCTCTTTCCGTCCGAGAACCTCAAATTGACAACGCAGCGGCACGCTTCAGTCAGATCTTTTGCAATCGTTGTCTGAATAAGAGTAATTGTGGTGTCGTCCGGCCAATCCTCATCTCCGATTTCCTGATCATCGTATGAATAACTCTCTTTCATTCGGTCTTGAGCCGACAGTCTGCGGAAATGTTTCAAGCAGCGGTTACGAACAGCTTTAAGTAAATATGCCTCCGAGACATCGGCCATGCCGGAATGTAGCAGGACTTCAAAGACATCGTGCACAATATCTCTTGACACATTATCATCATGAAGTATCAGCATCGCAAGCCGATACATCGCTGCATAATGCGTTCGGAAAAGCTGTCCTATGTCATCATAATTCGTCATACATATATATGACCCCTCACTCTCAAAAAAGCTAACCTCTGAATAGAAAAATTTTACAACTAAGTAGCTATTTAAATTAATGCATAGATATAATTTTGAGTCAGTCGCATCTCTTAGAGGATAAAATTTTTATTTACCGGTTCCAAAACGGGAGGAATCGATATGGGTATCGGTTTTAGGTTTGAATCCGTTGAATCGCCAGATGAATGTGAGTTTTAGGTTTCGGGTCATATCGCGGACTTTCATGCGATAGTCCTGACCGGCATTGTGGATGGTCATGGTCGGCGACCATTTGTTGAATATGTCATCGGCTTTCAAATCCACTTCACAGCATCGTTTTTTTCCGAACTGCCATTTGGCTCCGGCATCAATCCGCCATAGACCGGACATATCGGCTATTCCTTGCAACGATGGAGAAATATAACTGAAATCAACCGTCAATGAAACAGGACTGTTCCGGCTGAACTTGAAAGAATTGCTAAGTTCTCCATAGAAAATCCATTTGCTATTGTCGAAACTTATGTCATGGAACTTTTCGGCTTTCTCCCGTTGATTGAATACATTGGCTGTAGCAGTGGCGCCCCATATATATCCCACACCGAAAGGAGCATAGAGGTTAAGTCCTACCACACGCTTATAGTTCATATTTATTGTCTGATATATGAGATTGAGAGCGGTTGGAGACTGATATGGCAACTGCACTGTTGCTCCGTCTCCATACTGAAAATAGAGGGTCGCAACATATTTCTGTTTCAGGATGTAGTTGAACTGAGCATCATATTGTATATACGGCTGCAACTGCGGATTACCAATTATAGTTGAATAATCGTTGATATGGCTTGTGCCGCCATGAAGTTCCCAATATGACGGATAGATACGTTGGGTGTCGAAGTTGAGCTGAAATATGCTTTTTTGAGTTTTATAGTAAGTGGCACCAAGCTGAGGGATAAAACTCCAGTTGTGCTGATATTTATTGTGATAATATTCTCCTTTTGCAGAAACATTAAACGATAATCCCCAGTCAAACGAGCGCTGTGTACCGACATAAAGATTCGCTGCATTCTCGTTGAGAATATCATCGAAATCTGTATTGTCGTATAGATAGTAATTCTGAGAGCTATGATCTGCAGAGTGCTGGTATTCAGCACCATAATTTAACTGCCATTTACCAAGCTGATGTTGCTGGTCAACATACACATGCCATCTGTTTATCTCCTGACGATTTTCAGATCCAAGCAAATAATCTGTATCCTTATACAACGACTGCAAACGGTTTTCAAAATAACGTGTGTAATCTCCACCAACAGTCATACCGAAAGGTGCAGCATAACGCACGGCAATATTATGATAGCCTACAGGTGAAAGCATATTATAAAGATTTGTGAAGTTACCGAGTGTGCCTGACGAAAGTCCCCTGCTCTTTGAATCTGATGCTATCTGACAATTATAGGTTAGTTTAAGAGTTTTCCATGCAGCAGTTGCAAATATGGTATTACTCCAGTTCTGTCCAATGCTTCGCATATCATCTTCAATCATTGTTCTCTTACCGTCAAAAAGATGATTAGACCATGTTTCCTCACGACTCCATGATTTGGTGCGGGAAAGCCCATAGTTAAGGTCAAATGACCAGTCTTTTACAGCGTATGTAGCTGCAAGTCCACCTCCATAAGAGCCATAGTGACCCTGATTATATCCGGCTCTGACCTGTCCTTGCAGTCCGTCAAGGGGTGTCGGCGTTTTCAAAACTACATTTATGACAGCGCCATTGACATGATACTTCGCCGGCGCCGAATACATAATCTCTACATTTTTCAATCTGTCAACCGGAGTGGTGTAAAGAAGCTGATACAGATTTTGGAGTGGCATATTCGTAAGTTCACCATTGAGAATAATGGTGACATCAGTGGCTCCGGTGAGCCCTATCATTCCATTGTTGTTCATTACACCGGGCATATAACCAAGGGCCTCAAGGATATTGTTGACAGGCTTGTCCTTTACAATTGTGGGTAAGTCTACAACCATCACACCGTCCTGACCCTTGATTTGAGGTTTCTCACCATTGACAACAATTTCGTTTAGTTCTTGTGTCTTGATTGAATCGAGGCCGGAAGATTGTGCTACAGCGTAGAAAGGAGCAACTGCAAAAGCCGACGACAAAAAGATATGTTTAAGAATTTTCATATTAATTGGTTTTCAGTATCTATTTGAATGCAAAGTTAGTTAAGGAAACGGCAACGAACGCAATCTCGAACCTTATTTAGTCTTAAGCCTTCCCTTATTTAGTCTTAAATCCGCTGCCAATTGTGTCGGACTATCGAAGATTTTATGTAAATTTGCGTATGAAAAAGTTCAGAATCAACTCCATAATCTTCATTTCTGTCATTGCAGTTATCTTCTGCGGCAATGTATATTACCTTGTTCAATTATACGATTCCATTAAAAAGAATGTTGAGCGCGAAGTGATGGCTGCGCTTACGGATGCCGACATTGACGACCTCATGGTTCGTGCCGGCAGAGCACAATCTCTCGCTTCAAATTTTACCGTACAGGAAGAAGCGGATTCTGTAGATTTCAAGGTTCCGAGAAGAGCAGAAGTATCAACCTATAAAGACGAGAACGGACAACTCATCTCCGTAAGAACAGATGCCGATGGTACAGTCGTTGAAGAAAAAGCCTTGTTAGCGGAAGAGACCCCTTATTCCAATCAGATGGTAGATGCTATGAGCAAACAATTCCATACTATCATGGATAAATACATCGGTTTTAATATGGAAGTTATGGACAGCGTCCTCAAAGACCATCTTTTGCGCAGATACATTTATCCGGAATTTGTGGCAGTGGAAGTTGTAAACGGAAAAGACTCCGTGCTTTTCAGCAATCCAAAGATTCCGAGTCATTCGGTACATGACACATTCATGATTGGCATCAATCCTAATGAAGATGTCTATTATAAAGCATACATCACTCCTCTGACTCGACATATTCTTTCGCAGATGATGGGCGTGATTATCACATTATTTCTCTTGATGGTTGCTTTCGGAGCTGCTTTTTGGTATCTGTTCCAAACCGTTTCTAAACTACGTTCAATCGAGGAAATGAAGGATGATTTCGTCAGCAATATGACCCATGAACTAAAAACGCCCATCGCAATAGCATATTCTGCCAATGACGCGCTGCTAAACTTTGACACGTCGAATGACCCGGAGAAAAAGACTGCATATCTCAGTATTGCAATAAAGCAGCTGAAATGGCTCGGAGAACTTGTGGAGAATATCCTCGCAATGAGTATGGAACGACGCAAGACAATGACATTGAAACCTGAAAGGATCGATTTGTCTAAATTTGTATCAGAAATAGCCGATGCTCAACGCATGAGAGGTGATAAGGATATATCAATCGAGGTTCACTCAAAAGAGAATGTTACTTTAACCGCAGATAAGTCGCATTTGTCAAATGTGTTGAATAATCTGATTGATAATGCAATCAAGTACTCCGGCGATTCAGTAAGGATAAATATCGATATAGACCAAAACTGCATTTCGATATCAGACAATGGCAAAGGCATTCCACAAAAGAATTTGCCATATATTTTCGACAAATTCTATAGGGTCCCTCACGGCAACCGCCAGGAAGTACGTGGCTACGGCATCGGACTGTATTATGTGAAGCACATCATCAAAAAGATGGGCTGGAACATTTCTGTAAGCAGCAAGGAGAATCAAGGCTCTGTATTCTCTATAAATTTCAATGACCATGAAAACTAAAATATTGTTTGTGGAAGACGAACGCGACTTGTCGCTGATTGTCTGTGACACTTTGCGTCAGCAAGGATATGACGTTTCAGTAGCTTTCGATGGCATCGAGGGATTGGCAAAATACAAGAACGAAGGTGCCGACCTTATAGTGGCTGATGTAATGATGCCTCGGCTCGATGGCTTCGCCATGGCGAGGGAGATACGACGTATCTCATCTAATGTCCCGGTAATTTTTCTGACAGCGAAAAGTACGATTGACGATATGGAGGAGGGTTTTGACATTGGGGCCAACGACTATATAAAGAAGCCGTTTGAACTTCGCGAACTGCTTATCCGCATAAAGGTTTTGCTTCGTAACAAGGTAAATCTGCACGCAGACTGCAAGACTTATGTTATTAACGATTTTATTTTTGACAACGGCAATCAGACATTGACTTTCAAGGGCAAAGAAATAATATTATCAAATATTGAAGCGCGGATACTGGAAAAGTTGGTTTCCAATATTGGACATACAGTAAATGCCTCCGATCTTATGATTGCCGTATGGGGACGTGATGAACTCAGCAACCGTAACTCCTTGCATGGATACATTCACAAACTTCGCCGTGCACTTCGTCACGACCCTAATATCAATATTCTCAATCAGCGCGGGTTCGGCTATATGCTGACAGTAAAACACTAAAGATTGCTACTTCTCATAATATACAAAACATCCTGCATTAACCTCTACTGATTTAGACCCCGTCTCATAATTAATGATATTATTTTTGATATAATCAGTAATTTGTGTTCTATTTAGAGGTTTTATGTTAAATAATAAATGCCATCTCACTCGTTATAATAGATAATATATTTATTCTTAATATGAAAATAAGGTTACTTACATTCACTTTGCTCACACTTGGAGCAATCTTGTTCTCGGTTTCATGCGCATCTAAGACCGAAAATAAAAAAGAACAATTAACACAAAATAAAGATATGAAGATTGATGGTAAAAAACTGGTTGTATTCTTTTCCCATACCGGGGAGAACTACAATGTAGGAGTTATAGAGAAAGGCAATACACATATTGTTGCTGATATGATTGCAGATGTAACAGGAGCTGACCGTTTTGAGATTGTCCCGTCAAAGGCTTATCCTGTGAATTATAACGAATGTATCGAAATCGCCAAGAAAGAAAAACAGGCCAATGCTCGCCCGGCAATTAAAGACGATGTGAAAATCGAGGATTACGATGTAATCTTCATCGGTTATCCTAATTGGTGGGGAGAAGTGCCGATGTGCGTCTATACATTTATTGACAAGCATGATTGGAATGGGAAAACCGTTATTCCGTTCATTACCCATGAGGGAAGCGGCATGGGTGGCACCGACCGTAAGATAGCGGCTGCCTGCAAAGGGGCAGATGTCACCGTTGGAAAAGGGCTTGCCATTCAGGGCAAAGTGGCTCAGGAAAATCGGGCTTCAGCACAAAAGAGTGTCAACAACTGGCTGTCAGGACTTAACATAAAATAACCAATATGGAAACTATAAAATTAAATAATGGCGTAGAAATGCCGATTATCGGCTATGGAGTATATCAGGTTGACCCCGCCGAATGCGAAAGATGCGTAAGCGACGCATTGAAAGTAGGTTACCGGATGATTGATACTGCTCAGGCTTATCACAATGAGGAAGGTGTAGGGGCTGCCGTGAAGAAAAGCGGCATTGCCCGTGAGGATCTTTTCCTTGTGTCAAAAATATGGATAAGCAACTATGGCTATGAGAAAGCAAAAGCCTCGATAGACGAGAGCCTGCGTAAGCTCGGGACTGACTACATCGACCTGATGTTGCTCCATCAGCCCTTCTGCGACCGCTACGGAGCATATCGCGCTCTTGAAGAAGCATACAAGGAAGGCAAGCTGCGCGCTATCGGTGTCAGCAACTTCTATCCTGACCATTTCATTGACCTTGCAGAGAATGTGGAGATTGTGCCTGCTATCAATCAGGTTGAGACCCATGTGTTTGACCAGCAGATAGAACCTCAGAAGATAATGGCTGAATACGGAACCCGTACAATGTCTTGGGGTCCTCTTGCCGAAGGTCGCAACAATTTCTTCACTAATCCCATGCTTGAAGAAATCGGCAAGAAATACGAAAAGAGCGTTGCTCAGGTTGCCCTACGCTGGCTCACGCAGCGTGGCATCATCATCATACCGAAGTCAGTCCACGTTGAGCGTATGGAGCAGAATCTTGACATCTTCGACTTCACACTCTCAGATGAGGATATGGCTGCAATAGCAACCCTTGATACAGGCAAGAGCCTCTTCTTCGACCATCACGATGCAGAAGTGACAAAGATGTTTATGGGTTGGAGATAAATTATAAAATAATTGTATGATACTCTCCGCTGACTGATTTCATCAATGGCTGTCATATTTATCATATTGGCATGTCTTCTTTTACTTTCAGACGCATATATTGTGTTTGGAGTGATGAATAGTGTGCCTTGGTTGTGGAGAAGCGTACTGCTTCTGCCAACGCTGGGTTTCTGTGTATTAATCCTAAAAATATTTATATCGGGAGATTTGCGTCAGACGATGCTCAACTTACTTATTTGGCTGACTCTCTGCATTGTATTTCCTTCTGTGATGTTTGCCATTATATCATTGGTAGGCAAAGGAATTGGATTATTCTGGAGACCGGGAATATTAATTTTCAATATCATCGCATTAATGACTGCTATAGTATGGATATCGATAGCCCTTTATGGAATATTTGTCGGGTGGAAGAAAGTTACTGTTGAGGAAGTCTGCATATCATCGGCAAAGATTCCAAATGCATTTGATGGATATAAGATTGTACAATTGTCAGACTTTCATATTGGCACATATCTTGAATCTCCAGAAACAGTAGCCCGAATAGTTGACGAGGTGAATAGTCTGAATCCCGATTTAATTGTGTTTACCGGTGATTTGGTGAACAGTTCATCCGAAGAAGTTCAGCCTTTCCTAAAGGAATTAAGCAGATTGAAAGCAAAGGATGGTATCCTGTCTGTTCTTGGTAATCATGACTATTGCCTTTATAGGAAATACACTGCTCCTGATTCTCCTGCTAATGAACTTGAAAAAGTCATAGCCTACGAGGAGAAAATCGGATGGAAATTGCTCCGTAACGAACATGTCCAACAGACAAAGGGTGATGAAAGTATTGCCATTGTCGGAGTTGACAATGCCGGCAGTCGGATGTTTCCTGACAAATCAGACCTTCCCAAGGCTATACTCGGGTTGGAGCCATCTGAATTCAAGATATTGCTATCACATGACCCATCGCATTGGCGCAGAGAAGTGTTACCCACTACTGATATTGACTTGATGCTGGCAGGGCATACACATGCCATGCAGTTCAAAATTGGTAATTGGTCACCCTCAAAATGGAGTTATTCTGAATGGGGTGGAATGTATGATGAAGGGAACCAATTGCTATATGTCAGTACGGGAATTGGTGAGAATGTAGCCTTTCGCTTCGGCGCCTATCCCCAGATAGTCTTGATTACACTCAAGTCTATGCAATAAAATTATGTTTTTAGTAGAAAAGATATGAAAAGACCTTATATAATTTGCCACATGATGCAGAGTCTCGACGGAAGAGTTGCCTGCGATATGGTTGACAAAA
>CAYQXG010000022.1:0-35486 GCA_964421525.1 uncultured Sangeribacter sp.
CCTCGCTACGCGACTGGGGCTATGCCAAGGATTATGTGGAATGCATGTGGCTCATCCTTCAGCAACCGCAGCCTGACGACTATGTGATAGCGACAGGCGAACAGCACTCTGTACGGGAATTCTGTCTCCATGCATTTCGCCGTGCAGGAATCGAGCTTCGCTTTGAGGGGGAAGGGGCAGATGAGAAAGGAATTGACATCAAGACCGGCAAGGTACTGATTGAGGTCTCGCCCGACTTCTACCGGCCAACAGATGTGGTGAATCTGCTGGGCGATCCCGCAAAGGCTAAGCGGAAGCTTGGATGGGATCCAACAAAGAAGACTTCGTTCGAGCAACTTGTCAACCTAATGGTCGATGCAGACATGGCAAAAGTTGCTGTCGAGAGAGCTGGTGAACAGGTGAAATTAAACCTTGAGGAATACCTTGAGAAAGGCATTGTAAAATAAACAAGGCTCTCTTGAAAGCGATAGCCAAGTGATCTTGTAGCAAACTTATGCCCAGACGTGTATTTGTAAGTGGATTTTTTGATTTGCTGAACTCGGGACATGTTTCCTTCTTAAAAGAGGCAGCCCAATTAGGGGACCTATATGCAGGTGTCGGCTCTGACAGTACTTTCGAGGAACTGAAATGTCGGCTGCCTGTATGTTCCGAGCAGGAACGGCTGTATATGGTGAAGGCAATCCGATATGTTAAAGATGCCTGGATCAACAGTGGTTCTGGCCTTCTCGACTATGTGGAGACATTAGATAAGGTCAATCCCGATATATTTGTCGTCAATTCCGATGGAGGTTCAGAAGAGAAGAAGAAACTATGCGCAGAAAGAGGTATCCAATATGTTGTTCTTGATAGGACAAGTGAGCGTGGTGAAGTCGATCTTGCTTGTCATCCCATTGGTAATGATACATGCCGCATACCATACAGGATTGACATTGCAGGAACATGGATTGACCAGCCTTACGTTTCGGAACATGGTGCAGGCTGGGCTATTACAGCTTCCATAGAGCCTACGTTTGAGTTTATGGAACGGGGCGGCATGTCAACCTCCACCCGAAATGCCGCCAAGAAATTATGGCCGTATGAACTTCCCGCATATAATGAGGAGATGCTGGCCCGGCTGCTGTTTTGTTTCGAGAATGATCCGGAAAATGATGGACATGTTTCAGGGGCGCAGGATGCCATCGGAATCTGTGTCTCGGGTCTCTCGCGACACTTCTATGATGGCCATTACTGGCCGGAGAAGATTGAGACGGTTCATGATGAGGATATACTTGCATGGCTTGAAGCCCATCTGTGTTTGGTCCCTATGTTCCCAAGAAGACCCGGCTGTTCCGTGGTGGAAGGGAAGGTCATAAATACTGAAAACGTAAGGAATCTATCAGAAGCAGCTGCCCGTTGCTGGGATGCTATTATGACGCAAGATCTTGAGGCATTTACTAATGCATTCAGAGACTCCTTCAAAGCTCAGATTGCCATGTTTCCAGCCATGATGCAACCTGGCGTCCAAAAATACATAGACAAATGGCGAGACAAGTCTCTCGCGTGGAAGATGTTAGGTGCAGGAGGTGGAGGACATTTACTTTTAGTAGTAGATTCGATACCTGAGGGAGCAGTTCCAATCAAGATTCGCCGAAGAAGATAAACTCCGGTTTTCTGTTTTGGCGCCTTTCTTTGACTTAATTAAAAAAAATACCATTAGTGTCCACTAAAAAATAAAAGTGCCTAAAATTATTAAATTACAACTTGTTTTAAAATATTTTGAATCGCAACGATTTACAATTTATATGTAGTCTGAATCAAACTGTTATGAATAAAGACAAGTCCAGTTTCGCACAATTAGTGAGTTTTATTGATAACTTTAAATTCCTTCGCATAGTTAATAAGTATGATGGAGACAAGTATATAAAGAGTTATATATATTGGAATCAATATCTTACATATATATGTCTAGATAACTATACAAGACTCAACAAGAGAACTCTTCAACAAATCTAATTTCAAAAATGTCATGTTCTCTATGGTTCTTGTGAATCGAATTTATTGAATTTTGCCCGTCCATTTTTAGTAGACAGAGTGATAAAATATGAAATATGATCTTAGAGAAGAATTTAATCTACGAGACGTGAACGAACAACTTACAATAAATTAGATTTTTTCAGTGCATCATGCATATATCCTCAAATTGTACGTCAACTCAAGGCCAAATTGTTTTTTGAAGTCTTAACTTGAAAAAACATACGAAGAATAGTCCTTTGTAAAGATATCCAATTAGAAATATAGCTAATAGCAACTACCACCCAAGCACTTACATGTGCGTGAAACACTCGTTTTCCAATAACATCAAGTACACAAGCAAGGACTTAGAGAGTAATATGTTTGTAGATATATTTGTTCTTTGTGAGTTCTATATGTGGACAATATGGTAAATCAAAAGATTGAATACACATGTATTGTGAGTATTCTATTGTGATAATATAAGGAAATAGAGATAAAAGCTCGAAAATTGATCATTTCACACTTATGAATTATCAATGAAGAAAAAAATTTTATTTGTTGCTTCCGTGTTTTTACCAGAACCTGTAGTCAGTGCAACTCTCGTTTCAAATCTTGCGGATGAACTATCAAAATATTATGATATAACTGTACTCAGACCAGTCCCTACCCGCCCAATGGGATTTAAAATGCCAAATTATAATGATTCGGATTATAAATATAAGGTGATTACTATAAACTCTTACACTTGTCCAAAATCATCCATTATCGGTAGGCTCAGAGAATGCTATAGTTATGGTAAGGCAGCTGCAAAATACATTAGCACACATGCAAATGATATAGATTTAGTATATAATGCAGCATGGCCACTATTTGGAGCCTTATTTGTTAGTAGAGCTGCAAAAAAGTATGGTATTCCATATATTGCTACCGTACAGGATTTATATCCTGAATCCATATCGTCAAAATTACCATCATTTAAAATTCTTATAAAAACTATAAACAAAGCTCTTATTCCTATTGACAAAGAAAATCTTGATAATGCTATCCGGATTCATACTATTTCTTCAAAGATGGCTGATTATTTATCATTAACCCGTAATCTTCCAAAAGACAAGATATTCGTGATTAATAATTGGCAGGATGAAAGTCTTTTCAACTCACCAAAGTTAGTTTCAGAAAACTCAAATTCAATATTTACATTCATGTATCTTGGTAATATTGGCCCTTTAGCTGGAATTCATACCCTAATAGATGCTGTCAATATTCTCAAAGATTTGTCAATGTCATTTAGGTTAGTGATAGCAGGGAGTGGCTCGACCAAAGAGAACTTGATATCAAAGGTCCGTGATTTAGACATAAAAAATGTTGAATTCTGGGAAGTACCAGCTGGAGAGGTTGCAAATACTCAAAATAAAGCTGATGTAATGATACTTCCTATAATGAAAGGGTTTTCGTATTCATCAATTCCAAGTAAATTACCGGCATATATGTTTTCTGCCCGTCCAATATTAGCATGCGTAGATAAAGGAAGCGACACAAGTCATTCAATTATTAAGGCAGATTGCGGATGGACTATCATGCCCGAAGACTCAGTCTTATTGGCTCAAACTAT
This sequence comes from uncultured Sangeribacter sp., assembly GCA_964421525.1. GTDB lineage: Bacteria > Bacteroidota > Bacteroidia > Bacteroidales > Muribaculaceae > Lepagella. The sequence goes on from CAYQXG010000022.1 coordinate 3,605, forward strand.
GAAAAATATTATGACGTATGATCGGAAAACACTTTCTGATATGGGACTAAAAGGTAGACTCTTTGCACTTGAAAATTTTAGTAAGTCGTCTAATGTTAAGAAGTTCACGAATGAATTCATAAAAATTCTGAAATAATTTGGTACTTATTTATTTATCAACATATTTTATTCATATAAAACATGGAAGTAAGGCCAGCAAACGAAAATAATCTAACCGAAATAGTTAAAGTACATAAAAGTGCCTTTCCAAGTTTTTTCTTAACTGAATTAGGAAATAACTTTTTAAAATTATATTATAAAAGCGTACTTAATTCAGACGTTGGAATACTACTTGTTTGCCTGAATGATGACAAGGTGATAGGATTTTGCGCTGCATGTACAAAATCGAATGGGTTCCACTATAAATTAATCAAAAAAAATCCAGTCGGATATATAATGGAAGGAATTAGATTGTTATTTATTAGACCCAAAGCATTGAAGAGACTTTACAATAACTTATCAAAAACCAATAGTGATGTAATAGACAACGGAGACTATGCTGAACTCATGTCCATAGGAGTAAAAAAAGACATACAAGGGAAAGGTGTTGGTCAAGCACTTTTGTTTGAATTGGAAAAAAGTCTAAAGAATATTTGTATTAATCGACTATCCCTGACAACAGATGTATCCGATAACGAAAAGACATTGAATTTCTATAAAAAATCAGGTTTTGTTCCTATGTACAAATTTATCTCATATCCATCAAGGGAAATGTATAGATTAATAAAAAACCTCAAATTGTAGAAATAACTATCACGATTAAAATTCAACGGAATATATATGACAACAAAAAGAAATATTGCTTTCTCACCTCCAGATATGAGTGAGGATGAGATCCATGAAGTTGCAGAAGCCCTCCGCTCCGGATGGATTACCACCGGTCCTAAAACAAAGAATTTTGAACACCTTATCTCTAATTATTGCCAGACAGCAAGATTTGACACAGATGGCAAACATCTCCCCACAACTGCTTGTCTAAATTCTGCTACAGCCGCCATGGAAATGGCTTTGCGCGTGCTTGGTGTTGGAGAGGGTGACGAGGTAATAGTACCGGCATATACGTATACTGCGACTGCGAGCTCCGTTTGCCATGTAGGAGCACGACCTATTATGGTCGACTGCGCCAAGGGATCGTTTGAAATGGACTATGAGAAAGTTGCCGAGGCTATAACGGAAAGGACAAAGGTTATCATGCCTGTTGATCTCGGTGGTATAGTTGCAGACTATGATAAGGTATTTTCGGCAGTAGAGAGTAAGAAGAATTTATTCCGACCATCAAATGATATTCAGAAAGCTTTCGGAAGATGTATAGTTGTCGCTGATGCAGCTCATGCCTTTGGCGCTATGTGGCATGGCAAGATGTGTGGCGAGATAGCAGATTTCACTTCTTTCTCTTTCCATGCGGTTAAGAACCTCACAACCGCTGAAGGTGGTGCCCTAACATGGCGATCACATGAAGGTGTGGATGACAATGCTATCTACAAACAGATACAGCTTCTGTCTCTCCATGGGCAGAACAAGGATGCTCTTGCAAAGACTAAACTTGGAGGATGGGAGTATGACATTATAGGCACTTGGTATAAATGCAATATGACTGATATAATGGCAGGTATCGGCCTTGCTCAGTTGAGACGCTATCCAGAGATGCTCCGTCGCCGCCGACAGATTATCGAAAAATATAATGTAGCCCTCGCACCGCATGGAGTAATTGTCCTTCCTCATTATGGAAACGATCATTCTTCGAGTGGACATCTATATATGACACGTATCCCGGGAATAACGGTGGATCAACGCAATGATATAATAGTAAAGATGGCTGAAAGGGGAATAGCAACCAACGTGCACTACAAACCCCTACCGATGATGACCGCATATAAGGAGCTTGGATTTGATATCAATAATTTCCCAAATGCTTATAATCAATATCACAATGAAATCACTCTGCCCCTTCACACGCGTCTATCAGATGAAGATATAGATTATATTATTAATACTTTCATTGAAATCATTGACAGTCTTAGGTCTTAAGCACTCAGTATAAAAAAGCTTTCCTTAAACAACCTACAACTATAAATTGAAAAGGATATTCGATATAGTAGCAAGTGGACTCGGTCTTATAGCCCTGAGCCCGCTTTTCCTCTTTTTGGCAATATGGATTAAGTGCGATTCAAAAGGACCAGTATTTTACCGACAGATAAGAGTGGGGAAAGGGAACAATGATTTCCGGCTCTACAAATTCCGCTCAATGCGACCAGACAGTGACAAATTGGGATTAATAACTGTAGGAGGACATGACCCACGTGTCACACGTTCCGGTTATTATATCCGTAAATTTAAACTTGACGAATTGCCCCAATTAATAAATGTATTTATTGGAGACATGAGTCTGGTAGGTCCCAGACCGGAGGTGCGGAAATATGTGGACATGTACACCCCTGAACAAATGAAAGTCTTAGAAGTGAGACCAGGCATCACTTCACTTGCCTCGATCAGATACCGAAATGAGAATGAAATACTTGCAGCTGCAGATGATCCAAACAAAGCATACATAGAGCAGGTGATGCCTGACAAACTCTCCATTGATCTTGAATACGTATCCAAGGCCAATCTATGGACAGACATAAAGCTTATATTCTCAACATTGAAAGCAATAATCTGATCCAAGACTTACAACACATTACGCATAATAACATGAGATCTTTCAAAGATATACTGAAGTGGTATTTCTCCAAGGGGGCCCTCCCCTATTGGAGCATAATTCTTCTCGACTCCCTGCTTGTCCTCTTTTCCGGACTGCTTGCATATACAATACATCACGGGGTGATATTCACCAACGAGGTTATCATGCCTCTTGTGTGCACTCTCTGCGTGTTCCTGATATGCTTCATAGTGGGATTCCGGTTGTTCCACACCTACGACGGGGTCATGCGCTTCTCGTCGTTCAACGACCTGATACGCGTGACGTATGCTGTGATCACTGCGGTGGCCCTCGTATGCATAGTCCAGTGGATCTACAGTGACAGCGGTTGGCTCCTGACATTCACCACCGCAGACATCATAATGTTCGCCCTGTTCGTGGTTGCCTTCCTCTGGACCGAGCGCCTTTGGGTTAAGACCCTGTATGAGGAATCCAACAGGAGAGGCAATAGGGTGCCTGCCTTCATTCTCGGAGTGCGGACAGGTGGCGCTGCCTTGGCAAAGAACATCAACTCGTCGACAGACTCACCCTACAAGGTTTCCGGATTCGTGGACGACGAGAAGGACATGACCAGCCGTTTCCTCATGGGAGTGCCGGTGCATCATTTCGACGACTCGCTTGTGGACGTCATGAAAAGGGAGGGAATCAAGGCGCTGATAGTCTCGCCGCTGCTGATGAACTTCATGAGGGAGCACTCTGCCACCATCGACAGGATAGCTGAATCAGGGGTCAAGATAATGGTGATGCCAAATGCCCGTGAATGGGACGGCAATACCGACCTCAATACCGCGGACCTGAAGCCGGTCGACGTGGAGGATCTTCTACCACGTGAGAAGATAGAGGTCGACATGAAGGCAGCCGCGGACCTTCTGAACGGGCATGTAGTGATGATCACCGGGGCCGCGGGCTCAATCGGGTCGGAGATGGTGCGCCAGATTGCCGCCTACAGCCCGGCGCAGATGATACTCGTGGACCAGGCGGAGACCCCGATGCACGATGTGCGCCTCATGATGCACAATGAGTGGCCAGACCTGAAAGCCGAGACAATAGTGGCAGACATCGCCGACGGGAAGGTGATGGAACATCTGTTTGCACGCTACAGGCCGGAATATGTTTTCCACGCCGCCGCCTACAAGCATGTGCCCATGATGGAGGACAATCCCTACGAGAGCATAGTGAACAACGTAAACGGGACGAAGATAATCGCCGACCTCGCTGTAAAGTACGGCACACGGAAGTTTGTGATGGTGTCGACAGACAAGGCGGTGAACCCGACAAATGTCATGGGATGCTCGAAACGAATCTGCGAGATCTACGTGCAGTCGCTCGACAAGGCGATAAAGGATGGCAGCGTGAAAGGGATGACACGTTTTGTCACCACCCGTTTCGGGAATGTGCTGGGCTCCAACGGATCTGTCATACCGATTTTCCAGGAGCAGATACGCAGGGGTGGCCCGGTCACGGTCACGCACCCGGACATAATCCGCTACTTCATGCTGATACCGGAGGCCTGTAAGCTGGTCATAGAGGCCGGGACCATGGGCAACGGGGGCGAGATATATGTCTTCGACATGGGCAATCCGGTCAAGATTGCAGACCTTGCCAGAAGGATGATAACACTGAGCGGGGCAAAGGACGTAAGGATTGAGTTCACCGGTCTCCGCGACGGTGAGAAACTGTATGAGGAGGTGCTTAACGACGAGGAGATCACGTTACCTACCTTCCATCCGAAGATAAAGGTTGCAAAGGTCAGGGAATATGACTATGCCGAGGTTGACGTGGCTATCTCCAATCTTATAGCCTCTGCCGGATCTAAGGATGACATGGGCATCGTGGCTGACATGAAGGACATAGTACCGGAATTTAAATCGCAACATTCAAAATATCAGGTTCTTGACAAATGATCACGTTAATTATCATATTTGTGATGCTGGCAATAGTGCTTGCCATCGCGTTGGCTGTATCGCTCTGCAAAACCAACAGCAAGATTCATGAAGACACTTACGACAATGAATACCTGACTGAGGAAGGCGACCATAAATATTATGAACGCAGTCTGATTGAGAAGAAGGAGTATGCGAAGCGGCATCCTAATATTAAGGATGTTCGCAAGTTTTCCAGACTTTTTAGGAAGGGGTGAGGGTTAAGTCTTGAGTCTTGAGTCTTGAGTCTTAAGTCTTAAGGTTTCAGGCTTCAGTTTTCAGTTATCAGTTGCCAGTTTATTTGTGTAATGGGAAACGAATAATATATAATAGGAATTCTATAATCATATAGCGAGGGAAGTCGGCAAGTTACTTTCATTAATTCCACACATATTCATCGCCGACTTTGCCTCGCTATTTTTGTATATTGGGGTTCCGTTAAGTCTTGAGTCTTCAGTCTTCAGTCTTGAGTCTTCAGTCTTGAGTCTTCAGTCTTGAGTCTTCAGGTTTCAGGCTTCGGTTTCAGTTGTTGGGGCTATAAGTCACGGAGATTCATTAGAAGTGGAATTGAGGTCGGTCCATCGTAGATTACTGTTCGCTGTGATTCCTCAGATAACAAATCGGCTACATATTTCATGTTGGCGGTGAACTCAGGCTTGAATGTGCTTCCTGCTTTGACTTCATAAAGATGAAATCCATCAGGTGTCTTGACCATGGCATCCACTTCCTTGCCTGAGCGCTCCCGGTAGAAAGTAATGTTGGGAATACGTGCATCGTTATATTGGTTTTTCATCAATTCCGCTATTGCCATATTCTCAAAGATAGCTCCACGTAAGGTACTTGACTGAAACTGCGGTTCTGATTCAATACCAAGAAGATAACATAGGAGACCAGTATCATAAAAATAAATTTTTGGCATCTTGGTGAGTTGCTTGGAGATGTTGGCAAAATATGGACGCAAGGAGAATGTAATATAGGATGCATTGAGTATGGACAACCATTCAGTTACGGTTGGTGCACTCACCCCGGCTTCTTTCGCTATCTGCGATGCATTAAACTCGGTTCCGACCCTTGCAGCTAAAAGACGCACAACATTATCGAAGCGAATTACATTTTTTATACGCATAAGATCCCGGACATCGCGCTCTACATAAGTTGTATAATAGTTGGAAAAGAATATATTGTCGGGTATACCATTTACAAGTATTCCGGGATACTGCCCTCTAGAAAGAAGGCGCCATGTTGGAACGGCCTTTTCGGTTTCAGTCATTTCCCTCATAGAGAACGGCAAAAGAGTAAATAGTGCCACCCTTCCTGCCAGAGACTGAGTCATGTTGTGAATAAGACTAAAGTTTGAACTTCCAGTCAAAATAAACCTCTTGTCGCGATTTTCATCCGCTCTCACTTGAATCATCGACATCAGTTCCGGCACATTCTGAACTTCATCAATGATAGCCGAGTTTCCAAGAGAATCAATGAACGAGGTTGGATCTTCCATTGCTCTACCCCTAACAGTAAGATCTTCAAGATTGACATATTTAAAGTCAGGGAAAAGATGACGGCACAACGATGTTTTTCCGGACTGCCGAGGGCCTGTTATAGCTGTAACGGGATAGTATTTTTGAACTTCGAGAATCTTATCTGAAATTTCTCTTTTGACAAAATTAGCCATTCTTTGAAAATTTAAAAGTTCAACTTTTAATTTTGCAAAGTTACAATAAAATATTTATATTTCAAAATTACTTTTTGTATATTGGGGTTACATATTGAGTCTTCAGTCTTCAGTCTTGAGTTTTCAGGTTTCAGGATTTCATTTTAAGTCTTCAGTCTTCAGTCTTGAGTCTTGAGTTTTCAGGCTTCAGGTTTAAAGGCTCTAAGGCCCTTAAAGCCCCTAAGGACATTCTGAAGACATAAAACAAAAAAAGCACGTGAGTTGGAGCTTTGGCTTCGCTTACGTGCTTTTTTGTTTGGGAAGATTCGTGTGGATGGATGATTTTCCGATAAATTTATTTCATAAAAACTGCGCAAATTTAAAGTCTGATTTTAAATTTGCGCAAATTTTGTAAAAAAGAGGGTTCCGTTAAGTCTTCAGTCTTCAGTCTTCAGTCTTCAGGTTTCAGGCTTCGGTTTCAGTTGTTTAGGCTATACGTGGTTTTCTACTTAAATGTATTGTGATTTCAAATACTATTTGCCTTAAAATTACGTTAGTATAAGTAGTAACTCTTATTGATGATATTATAATTAATGAAACCTCGTATTTTGACTCTATGTGAGTATGCCTCTGAACGTAATGGAAGTCTATCAATAATGGACACTTTTGACACTATCAGTGCTACCAAATTTCCTTGGAGAGCTTACTTCTACATGGCTGCTAAAATAATAAATGACGATCAGACTGGAGATTATGAAAAAATCTCTATCAAAATATTCCCTTCATCAAAACCTGATGACGTAATTTTTAAGACATCAGGAACATTTGCGAAAAGCAAAGATTTTACTTCACTAAATATTGTTACTGGGTTTAAGGGTATGATTTTTAATAGCCCAGGTGATTATATCCTTACGATTTGCTTTGATGACACAGTTATTGCAGAACTTCCATTTAAAGTAGCATTAAAAAAATGAATGATATAGATTTTGTAGAGACTATCGATAACAAAAACTCGGTTTCTCTTGCTGAAAGAGAACATAAAGGCAGTCCTTCGGTATTTTCATTTTCATCATCAGTATCTGCTGTTACCAAGGATGGTAGTACAAACATTTTAGATGATCTTAATATTGACAATGCTGCTAATTTTGCTCAGAATTTTAAATATTGGAATGACGAAACGGCATTTCTCTCCGCAAATAACTATGATAACTCCCATTTCAAAGAGATAGTTGATATGGGAATTGATGCTGTGCCATTTATTGTAGAAGAATTAAAAAAAGGGCCATCTCAAATAGTTCATGCTCTGGACTTGATTTTCCCAGGAGTGGTTAAATATAATGGATTTGTCAGTCTTAAAGATGCTTGTGACAAATGGCTTTCGATACTACAATAAACAGGTTCATACTGACGTCAATTTTTCCTGATCTTGAATCTGACAAAAATTTCAGGTTACTAAGTGACCGGGATGACAAGTATAATTGCATCGCATGGGCTATGGGGTATAATGACAGATGGGTAGATATAGAAGAAGCACCCGGTCATTGGTGGCCGGATGGAGTTTCAAAAGACATGTCACCTCAATCTCTCATAGACGCCTTTTGTTCTGAAGGGTTTGAAATGTCGGACAACGCAGATCCAGAAGATGGCTATTCCAAAGTGGTATTGTACAAGAGTATTTTCTCGGAATACTGGACTCATGCAGCAAGGATTTTAACTTCTGAAATTGAGTATAGCAAATTTGGCAAGCTGTGGGATGGACAGCATTCACACAATGTTCTATCAAACACCGGTTTTACATTCTCATCAAGTTCTTATGGCCAAGCTTTTGCTTATATGAAGAAAGCAATTCAGACAACACAGGCAGAAATGGAATCAGCTGAGGAAAAGTCTAATATTTCCGGTTCAAATGATGGAATGACAATCGACATGGAAAATTTAACAAAAATGAGGCTTGCTTTAGGGAAAGCTCCAGCTATTCCTGAATAATTGGATTGTCAGGCTTGAGGTTTCATTTTAAGGCTTAAGTCTTCAGTCTTGAGTCTTAAGTCTTAAGTTTTCAGGGTACAGGGTTTAAGTCTTCAGTCTTCAGAGACGGAGGACGGATAAGGAAAAAAGCACGTGGGTTGAAGCTTTGGCTTCGCTTACGTGCTTTTTTGTTTGGGGTAATTCGAGGGGATTATATGCGGTTTTAACTTTTGTTAAGACTTATATGGGGTGATTCTTCATTCATGCGCTTTGAGAGGGTATCTACACAGTTTTGCTTGCTATCTGCAGATTTCTTTTGACTTTTGGATTGCAAATTTGTAATTTTGTATGGGTGGATTAGTTATTAATGATTAATGATAAATGATAAGTGATAAATGATAAATTATTAATGATTAATTGATTTTAGGTTTCAGTTTTCAGTCTTGAGTCTTGAGTCTTAAGTCTTAAGAAGGGGATGGAGAGGGTTAAGGATTAATATAAATTATGAATATAATATGTTAAAACGAATTTTAATAATCGGTTTGATGATGGCCGGATGCATCGGTGTGGCTTCCGCACAGACGTCCGGGACTTTCTCCGACGTTTCGACGGAGGATGTGACGGGGAAAGGTGTCGCTTCAATGCCGGAGAAATGGACCTTCTCCGACTGCATGAATTGGGCTATCGACCACAGCACCGATGTTAAGAAGGCCCTGCTTTCCATTCTGCAAGCTGATCAGGATGTAGGCAGTGCAAAGGATGCATGGCTTCCTACTGTGGGGTTCTCAACAAACCAGAGTTTCACGAACTATCCGGTGTCGACAGAGGGGAGAAATTCCAATATGTATGGCAGCACTTATGGAGTCAATGCGTCCTGGACAGTGTGGGAAGGAAATGTAAGGAAATACCGGCTAAATTCTGCCAAGATATTGAAAGAACAGCAACAGCTTGCGGGAGAGGATATAGTGAAGAATCTGACCCTCAACATTCTCTCAGCATATCTTAATATTCTTTATGCGCAGGAGACAGTGGCCATTGCAAATCAGACTCTTGAGGTGAGTACGAGCCAGACTGCACGAGCCAAAAGACTGATGGAGTCGGGAAGGTCATCGAAAGTTGAGTATGCCCAGATAGAGAGCCAGATGGCGCAGGACCAATACAACCTGGTGCAGGCCGAGGGGAATCTTGCTTCCGCCAAAATGAATCTTAAGAAAATACTTGCCCTTGGTCTTGACTATGATATTGAGATAGCAGATCTTTCATTGAGCGACAGCGACATAAATGCTCTTATTCCCACTAAGGAGGAAACATACAATTATGCAGCAGCGTGGCTTCCCGGCATCAAGAGCAATGAGCTGAGCAAAGAGGTTTATGTCAACGACGTTAAGATTGCAAAGGCCGGGAATCTTCCCAACATCGCTCTGCAAGGGGGAATCGGCACAAGTTATAATTCCGGCGGCAATGGATGGGGTTGGCAGATGGGACATGGTCTTAACGAGCAGGTAGGAGTATCTCTTTCGGTACCAATCTATGACGGAAACTCCACAAAACGTGCGGTTGCAAAGGCACGTCTTAATGAGCTGGAGTACGACGTCAACAAGAAACAACTGCTTGATGATCTGTCTCAGACAATAGAAGGTCTGTATATAGATTATGACAATGCGAGGGCAAAATATGCCAGTGGTCAGAAGCAACTTGAAGCCACAAGTTTGACGGCAGATCTCGTAAACAGGCAGTTTGAGCTTGGGCTTGTGAATCCATTGGAGTTACTGACAGCTCATAATAATCTGCTTAATGCGAAGCTGGAGCTGCTGCAGAGTAAGTTTATGGCTGTGCTCTCTAACAAGACCATAAGTTATTATGCCACTTCGGAGGTTGGGCTTTGAGGGAAGGATTAGTTATTAATGATAAATGATAAATTATTAATGATAAATTGATTTTAGGCTTTAGGCTTCAGGCTTCAGAGACGGACAACGGAAAACGGGAAACGGCCAACTAGAAGCGGAGCTTCTAAGGCTTTAGGGTTCGGGGTTCCATTAAGTCTTCAGACTTAAGTCTTCAGAGGACGGAAGGCGGGAAATGGACGGCGGGGAACGGGAAATGGATGAGTGTGCGAAACTAAATAATTTTGATATGAAAAAATATAGGCAATTGTTGGCGATGGCAGTCTTGGGATTATGGACTGCATCCTGCTCCGAAAAACAAAAGATGGAGCTTGAGACATATAGGGTGGAACCAACTTCAATGTCGGAAGTTGTGACTGCAACGGGCACTATGGAATCGGTGACTCAGGTGGATGTCGGTACTCAGGTGACAGGTATCATCCAGAATCTTTATGCAGACTATAACGATACAGTGAAGAAGGGACAACTTCTTGCCGAACTTGAAAAGACACTTCTTGACAGTGAATTGCGCAGTGCCGACGCTAATATGGCATCTGCCAAGGCAAGCTATGAATATGCAAAGAAGAACTTTGAGCGAGACAAGGCCTTGCACAATGAGCAACTTATCTCAGATTATGAGTTCCAGACTTCACAACGAGATTATGATGTAGCTCGCCTTTCTTATGAAAAAAGCCAGGCCGACAGGGTCAGGGCAGCCAAGAACCTGAATTATGCCGAGATCTACTCCCCTATCGACGGTATTGTAATCTCGCGAGAGGTAGAGGTTGGCCAGACAGTGGTTTCGAGCATGAACGTTGCCAATCTCTATGTGATTGCCGATCTTGACAACATGCAGGTTGTCGGCAACGTTGATGAGGCAGACATAGGTCAGGTAAAGGTTGGTCAGCACGTCACTTTCACTGTTGATGCATACACGAATGATGTTTTCAACGGTACTGTGACACAAGTGAGACTCAATCCTACCACTGAATCGAATGTGGTGACCTACGAGGTGATAGTCAATGCTCCCAACCCGGATCATAAGCTAATCCCGGGTATGACCGCCAACCTCACTATCTATACCATGGAGCTAAACAATGTGATAGCTGTTCCTTTGAAGGCTTTGAAATTCCAACCTATGGAGAGCGAGGATGAGAAAAGCGGACTCCCGACCCCGGTTGCCTCAAGTGAGACCAAGGGAAGTGCCGTCTGGGTGGAGCGAGATGGCAAACTTGTCGAAACTCCTGTTGAGCTCGGAATGGCAAACAGTGTGTATCAGCAGATTCTATCGGGATTGAAGGAAGGTGACAAGGTGGCATTGCAATATAATATGTCGATGCCTAAGACCGGTGGACCTAAGGCTAAGGAGAGTCCTTTCATGCCAAAACCGCCGGGTTCAAATAAAGATAAGAAGAAATGACATGGCCAAGGAAATAATCAAAATAGAAAATCTTAAACGCTATTTCAAGGTTGGTGAAGAGACTGTGAAGGCGCTGCGTGGAGTTTCCTTCACAATCTACGAGGGTGAGTTTGTGACCATCATGGGCACCTCCGGTTCAGGCAAGTCCACACTGCTCAACACCCTTGGTTGCCTTGACACTCCCACTTCCGGAGAGTATCTTCTTGACGGAATCCCGGTGAAAGGGATGGGAAAGAATGAGCGAGCACGGATAAGAAACCGAAAGATCGGTTTCATTTTCCAGAACTACAATCTTCTGCCTAAGACCACAGCAGTGGAGAATGTAGAGCTGCCATTGCTCTACAACTCGTCGGTGTCGGCAGAAGAACGCACAAAGAGGGCTGAAAAATGCCTGCGGGAAGTAGGACTTGGCGACCGACTACAGCATAAGAGCAACCAGATGTCGGGAGGTCAGCAGCAACGAGTGGCTATAGCCCGCGCTTTGGTGAACAATCCGGTCATCATTCTTGCCGATGAGGCTACCGGAAACCTCGACACGCGCACATCTTTCTCAATCTTGACCTTGTTTCAAAAACTTCACCGTGAGGGAAAGACCATCATTTTTGTGACGCACAATCCTGAACTCGCACAGTATTCTTCGCGCAATATCATGCTTCGCGACGGACGGATAGTGAGTGATGAATATAACAATGATATACAGTCGGCAGAGGAAGTCTACCGCAGTCTGCCTATGGATAATGATTGAGGTTTCTATTTTAAGTCTTCAGTCTTCAGTCTTGAGTCTTCAGGTTTCAGGCTTCAGGTTTCAGTTCAGTAGCCTCGGAACTATAGCGGCCCTAAAGGCTCTAAGGGCTCTAAGGCCCCTAAGGCATCTCTGACAACTGACAACGGATGACGGAAGACGGAAAACGGGAAACGGACTACGGATGACGAAAAATGTGATATTATGAATCTTAAGAATCTATTGAAAATAGCCTTGAAGGCACTAAACAACAATAAGATGCGCTGCTTCCTCACGATGCTCGGCGTGATCATCGGTGTGGGTGCCGTAATAGCGATGCTTGCAATCGGTCAGGGTTCAAAGAATTCCATCAAGGCACAGATTTCCGAGATGGGAAGCAATATGATCATGATTATGCCTGGAGCAGAGAGGCGCGGTGGCGTGCGCCAAAGCAGCGATGACATGCAGACCCTGAAGCCGGCAGACTACGAGGCCATACTGAACCAAGCCACTACAATTGCCAACATCACTCCCTCTGTCAATGGCTCAGGCCAATGGATAAACGGCAACAACAACTATCCTTCACAGGCACAGGGAGTGAACACACAGTTTCTCGATATCCGCCAGAGAAAGGTGGCCAAGGGGGAGATGTTCACTGAAGAGGATGTGAAGACGGCAGCAAAAGTGTGTGTGCTGGGGAAGACCCTTGTCGACAATCTTTTTCCAGACGGGACTGATCCCATCGGGAAAGTAGTGAGATTCGGCAAGATACCTATGACAGTGATAGGCGTGCTGGAGGAAAAAGGCTACAACACGATGGGCCAGGACCAGGATGACCTTGCACTCGTGCCATATACAACCGTAATGAAGCGAGTGCTTGCCACCGACTACCTTCAGGGCATCCAGGCTTCAGCCATTGATGAGAATCAGACAGAGCAGACCATTGCTGAAATAACTGAGATTCTCCGCACCCAGCACAAGCTCCGTGATGACGAGGAAGACAACTTCACCATAAGATCAATGCAGGAACTTTCAGAGATGATTTCGTCTACATCATCAATGATGACCGTGCTGCTTGCCGCCGTGGCAGGAATATCGCTTCTTGTGGGAGGCATAGGGATCATGAACATCATGATTGTGAGCGTCACAGAAAGAACACGCGAGATCGGCCTGCGAATGAGTATCGGAGCAAGAGGACGCGACATCATGATGCAGTTCCTGATAGAGGCAATTATAATATCGGTGACCGGAGGCATTCTCGGGATTCTTCTCGGTGCAGTGTCGACATGGTTTATATCGTTTTTTGCCCATTGGCCTGTGCAGATAGACATATCCTCAGTGGTGCTCTCGTTTGTTGTATGTACAGCAATCGGCATTATCTTTGGATTTTATCCAGCTGCAAAGGCATCAAATCTTGACCCGATTGAAGCTATTAGATATGAGTGATAATGGAATAATGGTTAGCAAGTGGGGAGGAGCGGCAACAGTCATGCTGTTGGCGTTTCTCCTTTTCTATTTTCCCACAGTCCTGAACTTGCTGAGCGGAGATGGTGAACCGATGGCATGGACAATCACCGGAGTGGTGATGGCCACTTTCTATACACTGGTGTTCTGCATCAATTATTTCAAACTTGTTCCCTGGATGCTTCAGCACCCGGAAAAACGTACAGCATATTTCATAATCAACTTTTTCATTATCCTGGCGATATGCTGCCTTATCCCCCTATGGTTTGAGGCATCAGGAGGACTGCCCCGCCCAAAGCATCATGAACATGATGTGCTTACGGTGCCACAATATATGTTGGGCTATCTGCGGTTTATCATCCGCGACGGTATCATGATGATTCTCTCAGCTGCCCTCGCTTATGCTCTTAGACTTTCTGAAGAACGTGAGAAGGTGCTCAGGCGTGATCTCGAGCTCAATGCTGAAAAAAGGCAGATAGAACTTAAAAGCCTTAAGGCCCAGCTGAATCCTCATTTTCTTTTCAACTCTCTCAACAACATATATGCACTGATAGGTTTTGCACCGGAAAGAGCACAGAAGGCACTGCACGACCTGAGCAACATGCTGCGGTTTATGATCTATGACTCCGGCTCATCTACAGTGCCACTGACAAAGGAGATGAAGTTCATTGCAGAATATGCAGAACTGATGAAACTAAGGCTTAACGATAACATAAGAGTGGAATGCCACATCAATGACGGCGAGGTGGGTGACATACAGATTACCCCTTTGCTCTTCCTGACCTTGGTTGAGAATGCATTCAAACATGTGGGTACTGCCGCAGATGGTAAAGGTTTTATCAAGATAGAGATCGGTATGAACGACGGAGTTGTAAAAGCTGCTGTTGAAAACACCTATAACGAAGAAAAACAAGACGTGGTGGCATCGGAATCGTCTGAGTCGGGGGTTGGACTTGAGAATGTGAAAAAACAGTTGGAACTCCTTTATCCGGGGCATCATCAATTTGTTATTGAAAAAAAGGATGGTGTGTTTCGTGGGATGATTGCGGTTGGAATTATGAATTATTAATTATGAATGATCAATTATAAATGATCAAAGGTCGAATATGCAGCCTAATAGAGAAATAAAGTGTGTGATTATTGATGATGAGCCGTTGGCACGGGAACTTATAAAAAGTTATGCAGAGAAGACTCCTGTGCTTAAGGTTGAGGGATGTTTTGAGTCGGGAGCAGATGCAATCAAGACAGTGATGAGCGGAGATATCGATATCATCTTCCTTGATATCAACATGCCTATGCTCAACGGAATCGAATTTGCGCAAGTCATTCCTCAAAGGAGCCGCATCATATACATCACCGCCTACGAGCAATATGCGCTGCAAGGATACAAGGTGAATGCTCTTGACTATCTTCTGAAACCGGTGAGCTATGCTGAGTTTATGAAAGCTGTTGGAAAAGCCGTGGAATGGGTAGCCATGCGCGATTCTTATGAGGCTTCTACCACCGCACCGACTTCACCGACATCTGACCTGCTGACGGTGAAGACTGATTCAAGATTGATACAGATGCACACCTACAGCATCAATTATGTTGAAGTTCAGAACGACCGCATTGTGATCAACCGCAAAGATGCTGCCCCAATCACAGCCCTTATGAGCATGAAAGAGATTGAGGAAGTGCTACCGACTGACAAATTCATGCGCATCCACCGCTCTTTCATAGTGAACCTTGCAAATATCGAGATAGTGGAACGAAACCGTATAGTCTTCGGCAAGACTTACATACCAATCGCAGACTCACGTCGCGAAGAGTTTTTCGCCCGCTTTACGAGGCATTAGGCAGCGCATAAAAAACAGGTAATTATAGCTAATTAATAAAAAAAATTGTAATTTTGCCGGATAAAACCAAAGTTATGAGGAAAGGCAAAATATTTTTTATTATAATCAGCATTATTATTTGTTCACTTTCATCTTGCAGAAGCAACACCTCTATAACAAACATGCAAAATGAGCTGAACGAATTCGTAAAGGACAAGGATGCTCAAATAGGGATTGCTGTCATTATCGATGGTAAAGACACAGTAGAAGTGAATGGGAATAAACCCTTCCCCATGCTCAGCGTCTATAAATTCCCAATTGCAGTAGCATTAGGAGATTATCTTAGATTTAGCGACAAGATATTGACTGATCCAATAACAATATGCCAATCAGACCTTAAGGCCGACACATACAGCCCGATGCGCGATCAGCACGCAGGGGAGGAAAGCTTCCAACTGACGCTGCATGAGATAATGGCATACGCCCTGCAGCAGAGCGACAATAATGCTTCAGATATTCTACTTAAAATCATGGGTGGAACAGACAATGCCATGCTGTCGTTAAAGAGACTTGGCACAAAAGACATAAATGTGGTTTCGACAGAAGCTGAAATGTATGAGAACCAAGAACTCTGCTATCAAAATAGCGCCACCCCCACAGGCATGGCATGCCTTATAGAGAGTTTCGACCAAGATTTTGACGATGCATACACCCGAAATGTGAAGCAACTTATGGAAACTTGCAAGACGGGTGTTGACCGTCTTGCGAAGCCACTTTCGGGCACAAACGCAATCATCGGCCATAAGACAGGCACCGGTTTCACACTTCCGGGCAACCGGCTCATGGCAATCAATGATGTAGGCTACGTGCATCTGCCCAACGGGCATAGATATTCAATTGCCGTCTTCATTGAGAACTCCGGATATGACATGACGCATACAGAAGAGATTATTGCCAAGATTTCTGAAATAGTTTTCAATCATATAAGCATGAACAATTGAGGTTGAAAAGGATTCAATAGAAAATATATGTCTTTTAGAAAAATTTTATTTATAAGACCCCGTCTCAGGGCTCTTAAAATCTTTATGAGACGGGGTCTAAGTCAAGCATTATGTGTATTGATGCTGACATGCGCCATAGGTTGCCATGGCGATGAGGCACCGATTTCTTGGGAAGAAATGGTCTACGTACCCGGTGCGCCAGACTATACCCAACCAGAGATGTGGCACAAGATAAACAATGATGCCGACGGTATGGGAGCCGACGTATTCTATATACCATCAACATGGGAATTCGACTGGTACACATCTGATGATAGAATATGCCACTATGCCGACCCGTCGCGAGAAGACCACCGTGCCGACATGAGTATCGAGATTGAAGGGGTGTCCGACTACATGGCTGATGGCAACAATTTCTATTCCCCTTTCTATCGACATATCACGCTCGACTCATGGGCAACCCTCAACGAGGATACCATCAACCGCCGCTATCACGACGTGGCGTTTGAAGACGTGCACAATGCCTTCTCATATTACCTTAGAGAACACAACGCAGGTCGTCCATTCATACTGGCAGGTTTCAGCCAGGGAGGAAAGTCTGTGGTTGAATTGCTAAAGATCATGGATTCAGATACCCGAAGCCGTATGGTGGCTGCCTACGTCATGGGATATAAGGTGACTCCTGAAGATATAGCCTCTCATCCATATATTAAGGCAGCAAAAGAGTCTGAAGACACCGGAGTGGTGATTTGCTATAACTCCGTTTCCGATGTAAAATATACGAAGCCGATAGTTGCCGAGCCAAACGAGATGTGCATCAATCCCGTAAACTGGAGAACCGATGCAACACCAGCCGTTCTTAACGACACAATAACAGTCACTCTCAATCAAAAAGCCAAAGTCCTGGTGGTTGAAGGATATGACGGCAGTTCACTTCCCAACATTCTCGACATACTCAACACCGGCGACTACCACGGTGCCGAGCCGTGGCTCTACAGCGAATGTCTGCGGCGAAACTTCCAGCAAAGAACCCGGGCGTTCCATAAATTACATAATTAAGGGAAGTCTCCGGTATGCAGTAATTTCTGCCGGCCGCTCAAAAAATATTGCGGAAATGAAGAAAAATGATTACCTTTGTGAATTATAAGTAGCTCACAAAAATAAAAAGACATAAAATGAAGATAATATTGCTCTCCGGAGGATCGGGCAAGCGACTTTGGCCTCTCTCAAATGATGTGCGCTCAAAACAATTCCTTCAGGTGCTTGAATCGCCCGACGCCAGAAAGGAATCAATGATTCAGCGAGTTGTGCGCCAGATAAAAGCCACAGGCCATGCCGACGGAATCGTGGTTGCTACCGGTGAGGCTCAAAAAGATTACGTCAAGGGACAATTAGGCCGAAGCATCGGCATCGTGACCGAACCGTGCCGCCGCGACACCTTCCCCGCAATAGCTCTTTCTTGCTCATATCTTGCATCTAAGGAAACCTCAGCTGATGAACCGGTTATCGTCATGCCATGCGACACTTTTGCCGAAGACTCCTATTTCGAGACTGTCTGCAAGATGGCTGAGGCTGTAGAGCGTGGGGATGCCGATCTTATCCTGATGGGGATTACCCCCACCTACCCTTCTGAGAAATATGGCTACATAGTCCCGGCGAAGGATGAGCATAAGGAAGGCAAAGCCAT
Organism: uncultured Sangeribacter sp.; assembly: GCA_964421525.1. GTDB lineage: Bacteria > Bacteroidota > Bacteroidia > Bacteroidales > Muribaculaceae > Lepagella. Next base: position 21,873 of record CAYQXG010000022.1, read on the forward strand.
GCGTGTGTCACGTTTCACGGAGAAGCCGGATGTGGAGACCGCTGAAAAACTTCTTGCCGAAGGTGCTCTCTGGAATGGGGGTGTATTTGCTTTCCGTCTTGGCTATCTGATGAACATAGTCGGGAAATACATGCCGGGAAAGTCTTTTGAGGAAATCCACGATGATTATGAAGCGTTTCCAAAAATCAGTTTTGACTATGAAGTTGTAGAGAAAGCCAAGTCTGTGGGAGTTCTCCCCTACAGTGGAGAATGGCGCGATCTCGGCACGTGGAATACGCTCACAGAAAAACTTCCATCCACCACTGAAGGACCTGCCAAACTACATGATTGCGAGAACACTCACGTAGTAAATGAATTAGGGATCCCGGTAATAGGACTTGGGCTTAAGGACTTGGTGATTGTGGTATCTCCGGAAGGGATTCTTGTTTCAGAAAAAGGTGCCTCAGAGAAACTAAAGTCTTTATTGTAAGGAAAAACTTGGATCAATTTGGGGCTTTATAGTCTTAAGTCTTAAGTCTTCAGTCTTCAGTCTTAAGAGCAGGCCAACGGCCAGCTGAAGACTATAGAGGTCCTTAACGGCTCTAAGGCCCTTAACGCCCCTAAAGGCTCTAAGGCCTTTCTGCTCCCTGAAGACTGACAACTAACACTGAAATATAAACTTAGAAAACTCATATCCATGAAAAAGAAATTATTATTCGCCTCGTTGCTTGCTTTTGCAGCAAGTGCATACTCCGCCAATCCCTATCTTCCGCTTTGGGAACATATTCCAGACGGAGAACCATATATTTTTGAAGATCCTGACCAGCCGGGCAAACAACGCGTCTATATCTACGGTAGCCACGATATGCTCCGCCACATGTATTGTGGCACTGATCTTGTAGTTTGGTCGGCATCTCCTGATTCTCTCAACAACTGGCGCTACGACGGCATAATCTTCAAAAGCGACAAGGACGGCAACGGTAATGCCCAGCCCGCCGATGTGCTCTTTGCGCCCGACATAACAGAAAGAATACTTCCTGACGGAACTAAAGAGTATTTCCTCTATCCCAACAACCAACGAGGCGGGCGCAACGGACAAGTGGCTAAATCAAACCGTCCTGACGGGCCATTTGAAGTCATCAACTGGGATTCAAAGAATCCCGATGTTTGCGATGGTGTACTTAAGTTTGACCCCGCAGTGTTCATTGATGATGACGGCAGGGTCTACGGCTATTGGGGATTTGGAACAAGTTTCGGTGCAGAACTGGATCCCAAGACAATGGCTACCGTAAAACCGGGGACTAAAGCCATCGAGAAAATGATCGGAGGATTCGAGGATAATGACGGCAATCCGTTCCGCTTTTTCGAAGCTTCTTCAATCAGGAAAATCGACGGCAAATATGTGCTTATATATTCGCGTATGACAGCACCCGGAGAATTCGGTCTACCACAGACAAACTTCACCCTTGCTTATGCATACAGCGATAACCCTCTCGGACCGTGGACTTATGGCGGGACAATAATAGACGGAAGAGGTCGCGACACTGATGCCGATGGCAACACCATCTACACCGCTACCCCTAACGGCAATACACATGGTTCAATTCTGAAAATAGGCGACCAATGGTGGGTTTTCTATCACCGTCAGACCGGCACCGACGAATACTCACGTCAGGCCATGGTTGCACCAATCGAGGTCAGCGTAGAGAAAGGGAAAGGGGGGAAGGTCACTATAACCGAAGGTGAATATACTTCTGAGGGATTTGAAATAGATGGCCTCGATCCATTGAAACTCTATCCTGCAGCAATCGCATCCCACTTCACAGGCAAAGGGGGAGCATATCAGGAATATCCGCGACTCAACTACAGTGGCTCACATTTCCTGCCGGTTTATTTTGACGACCACAACATCAGCAATCCCTATCATCCTGATATCAACATCAACCCTGTAATCAACAACACAGACGGAAGTATTGTAGGATATAAATATTTCAACTTTGATAAGCTGAATGGTGCGAATAAAGTGGATCTCATTCTTGATCTTATTCCGGAAGGGGTAGACGGCACAATCACAGTCTTCACAGAAGCTCCATGGAAGGGCAATCCACAACCTGTAGGCAAGATTGAGATAAAGGCTGCCGACCCGATTAAACCGATGAAGATGAAAGCGGATGTGAGTTCAACAGCGAATCTGAAGGGCAAACATCCTCTATATCTCGTATTCAACACCCCCTCCGACAAATCGCTTTGCACCCTACATCGCATTCAGTTCGAAAGACAATAATAACGAACTACCCCAATAGAATAAGAGACTGTCTTACAAGTTTAGACAGTCTCTTATTCTATTTTAGCGGATGCTCCGGGGAGCATCCCTACTAACACAACCAACGAGTGTTTACCAGCCTGATTATCTATTATAATAATTCAAAATCCGCAGACGGAGCTGGCGTTCATAGCTTGCCTGAAGCCTATCAGAAAGCGCATTGATATAGTCGGTCTTAGCTTTCTCATATTCGGTGGCATTGGCACGTCCGTTGTCATATTTCACAGTCATAGCATCGAAAGCGGCTTTGGTATTCTCCACTGCCGCATCGGAAGCTTTCTCCTTGCTGAATGCAGCGAGTGCCTGAGCATGTGCTGTCGATACGGTCTTATAGAGCGACTGCCTTGTGTTTTCCAAATCCAAATCTGCATTCAATTGGTCAATACGAGCGCGTGCGACAGAATTGCGCGTAGAGAAACCATCGAAAATCGGGATATTAAGGGAAAAGCCCAATGATTTGGAAAAGTTATGCCGCATCTGATTAGCGAACCCCTCATTAGCAAATCCGGAAGTTTTATAATAGTTTGTTCCAAGACCGGCATTGAACGACAGCGTAGGAATGTAGCCTGTCTTTGCCACTGCCACGCTTTCTCCAGCCGCTTGTTTCTGAATAGCGGCAGCGCGCAGGGTGTGGTTGTTCATCTGCATGTTTGACCATACTTCATCGATTGTCGGGAATGGAAGATCCTGCTCCTGCAGAGGAATAATATCGAAAGTTCCGTCATTCTCCAGGTTCAACAGATTTGCCAAATCAAGAAGTGCCATCACGCTATCATTTTGTGCATTCACAACTGTCAGTTCGTCTCGGCTCACCTGTGCGCGTGCTTCAAACAAATCAAGTTCAGGAATCTTTCCTGCTTCAAGAAGAGCCTCACGCCTGTTGAGTTCATCGTTGGAGACTTGCAGGCTTAGTCGTGCCACCCCGAGGTTTTCGCGAGAATATAGAGCCTGAAGAAAGGCTGCAATCACATTGACAGTCACATCGTCTTTGACAGCTTCGGAACGCTCCACGAGAGCCTTGAGTGAAGTTTCGGAATATTTGACCGAACGGACCACCCTCAGTCCCTGAAAAAGCGGCACAGACAACTGAGCCCCGACGGAAAATGAGCTGGTGTTGCGATTAGCATACGTGTTGTCGGCAGTAAGGCCACGACCAAAACTAAAGTTCTGTGAGCCATATCCGCTGACATTGGGAAGAACCCTATCTTTTGCCTCGCGCACGGCAAGCTCACCCTGCCTTGCAGCATTTATTCTCTGGCGTACTTCAACATTATGCAAAAGTGCATAATTGACGCATGAATCAAGTGACCATCCGCCTGAAGCGAGAGATATCAAAGGAGAGAAGCAAGATGCCAATATTAAAAGAGAAACGAGGTGTTTTTTCATTGCTTGTCAATTTTTTCGGCGCGGATCACGTCGGTTTTCTTCAATCCTTTCTTCACTTCAACATTCAAGCCATCGGAAAGGCCGGTCTCAATGGCACGGCGTTCAAATATGGGCTTAGGCACAGTGTCGGTGCGCACATATACGAATGTGCTGTCTTTTTCAAATATCACGACACTTTCCGGAACTGCGATAATATCCTTCACCTCAGAAAGCAGGATGGTGGCATTTGCGCTGTAGCCTGAACGCAATGCGGAAACATCGTCGACAGAAAGGGCAGCCTTGATTTCAAATGTGTTCGCACCATTGTTTTCCGTTCCTTTCGGAGATATATATTCAAGCACAGCGGAAGGATGAAGGTCGGGAACCGCACCAACTGTGATGTCCATGGTCATGCCGGGTTTAAGCAACCCAACTTCAGTCTCATCCACATTACCTTTGAAAATAAGGTTGGTCATGTCGGCGATAGTGGCTACGGTGGTTCCATCATTCATAGTGTTTGCCTGGATCACCGATGAACCAACTTTCACAGGCACATCGAGCACAAGACCTGTAATAGTGGCACGGACAAGAGTATTGCTTTCCTTAGCATTGAACTGCGACACCCCTTCCTTTACAATACGGTAGGAATCCTTTGCATATTCAAGATCCTGACGAGCCTTGGTGAGTGTCTTCTCCGCATTCTCATACTCCTCGCGCGAAATCACTTTCTTGTCGAGAAGTTCCTTGCTTCGGTTGAACTTCACAAGAGCATCATCACATTCCACCTTAGCAGCATCAATACGCGACTGAGCAGAGGAAAGCTGCGAAGCTTCCGGAATCACCTTGATGTGAGCAATCACATCACCTTCATGCACGAAGTCTCCTGCCTCTACATCAATCTGAGTTATAATACCCGAGATCTGAGGTTTCACCTGAATTTCATCGCGAGGTTCGATCTTGCCATTCAAGACCGTAGTGCGTTTGATGTCGGTTGTCTGCGGCAACACCGTTGCATAGAACTCCTCCTTAGGCTGGGAGTTGCGATAGAGAAAATAGAATGTGCCGAGCACTATGACTCCAACTATCACCCAAAGAACAATTTTAAATACCTTTTTCATATTTGGTTAATTTATAATTTTATAATTTGAATTGTTATCAATCAATTTCCATTATTTATCGTTTATTGCTTCAATAGGTTTTATCTTCATTGCTTTTATAGCAGGAAGCGTTCCGGCAGCAGTTCCGAGGATAAAGAAGGCCCCCACAATTCCTATTGCCACTTTAAATGGAAGTTCAAATCCTGCATGGCCGAAGAGCGGATTGTAGGTCATCTGATCGGCAACTCCAAGCACCAATGCTCCGAAACAAACCCCGAGGACTCCGGCAGTTATCGTCAGCACGATACTCTCAGAGAGCACCTGAATGGTTATATCGGCAGGTTTTGCACCGATAGCCCGGCGTATGCCGAACTCCTGTGTGCGTTCCTTCACCACAATCCACATTATATTTCCCACACCGATCACGCCAGCCATGAGCGAACCAAGTCCCACAAACAGCGCAAGCAGTGAGATTCCAAGGAATAGGTTATCAATCATCTCAAATTCCTCCGAAATATCCATAAACTCTATGGCATTCTTGTCTTCCGGACTTATGGAATGAGCCGACGACAGTATGCGTCGCATCACAGGGTCGTTGTCGGATGGAGATTTGCCGGCAGGGGCGGTATAAAGGAATGCTCCCACCACATCCCCCAGATTATATGCCATCTTAGCCGTGGATGAAGGTAATATGACACTCTCGTCTATACGCGCCATTATTGTCGCCTCCGATAATTGAGATGCCACCCCCACAACCATGAAATAGATTCCATCCACACTTACATGCTTTCCTATGGGAGATTCGTTGCCAAAGAGTGAGGTTGCCACGTCCTTTCCTATAACAGCCACTTTTCTCTCATTGGAGACATCAACGTTATTGATGAAACGCCCTTCGTTGATCACCGGCATCTGTATTTTGTCGTAGTCACCTTCAACGCCTAACAATGTAGCCGATTTAGTCTTCGACCCATAAGCAACTGTCCCACCGCGACTGTTCATCTCCGAGCTGTATTCTATTGCAGGTGCCAATTGCCTGATGAGTTCCACGTCGCGGGTTGTCAAATTCCATGAAGTCCCTTTGTTGAACCCTTTGTAGGGAAGAGTTCGCCGGTTGGCAAAGGTTGCACCTAAATTAGTGGAGAATCCGGCAAAATTTCGCCTCATGATGCCCTCGAATCCCCTTGCACCCCCGAATAGCATGGAAAGCATTGCCGTTCCCCAAAATATTCCGAAGGCAGTCAAGAAGGTACGTGTCTTGTTGCGCGCAAGGGTAGCACCGATCTCACGCCAGTTCTCAATATCGAATATGGATGTTTTCATTCGTCACGAAGTGCTTCTACGGGTTTAACTTTTGTTGCTTTCAATGCCGGGAACAGTCCGGCAATGGCTCCAGCCACAATCAATGCCACAGTCACCTGCAATGCAATGGAGATATCGACCGTTGGATTTGAGAATCCAGCCTGACCTTCAAGCACCGATCCGAGCACCTGAAGAAGTGCCATTCCTGCCACAATACCGATATATCCAAATAATGTTGTGATCGCGACGCTCTCGGCAAGTATCTGCACGATTATGCTGCGTGGTTTTGCACCGATAGCGCGTCTGATGCCGATCTCATGCACACGTTCGCGCACCGAGACAAACATGATGTTGCTGACTCCGACAATGCCTGTGAGCAGTGTCAGAAATCCGATAATCCACACCGCAAGATTCAGATAGACAAGAGCGTTCTTTTCCTTTAGATAGTTGGCAAACTGGTTCCATATCCATACGGCATTTTCATCTTCCGGGTCAAATTCGTGCCTACGGGCAAGGACACCACGCACATCTGATTCCGCCTTAAGAGCTTCTTCCTCATTGGTGATCCCATCCACTCTCACAGTCATCTGATTCACGTAGCCATCGGCACCGGTAATTGCCTTATAGGTTGTATAGGGAACAAAACTGCTTGTTCTCCACCTATGATCATACACACCAACCACTTTCCACGACAGATTCATTGCCTTTACTTCCTGTCCGAGAGCCTTGTCGGCATCTCCAAAAAGAAGTGCGGCATTGTCACGGTGAAGCACAATAGTACGCCTATTGTCTACAATATCTTTTTGATTGATGAATCTCCCATTGATATCATTAATCCGTTGGGTGCGCATTTCATCGGGATATACAGCATTGTAGCCGCCGCTAATATAATCCTTAGGACCGACTATATTGAATCCGGAAGCATTTGCAGATATTGCCACATCTGTGGCGGCATCAACATCATCGGTGATAGCCTGCATATCCTTATCGTGCAAACGGATCCACCGACCTTCCTTATAGCCTTTATATGGCATGGAGGTATTGCCACTCCAGAGTCTTATGGAGTTGACAGTAGAATTCGAAGCAGCATCATCATAACTGTTTACAACACCACGCGCTGCTCCCAAGAGCACTATCAGCATGAATATGCCCCATGCAACAGCTATCCCTGTGAGTGCAGTTCGCAACTTGTTGTTGCGGATTGTCTGTGATATTTCTCTTAAAAGGTCGAACATTTTTTTAGGTTTCAGGTTTCAGTGAACTTCAATCTTGGCTTGCGATGCGGCCATCGACGATACGGATAATTCTGTTGGTGGCTTCACCGACCCCGGGGTCGTGCGTGACTATGACGATTGTCATTCCGCTATCATTCAATTCTCGGAAAACCTGCATGACTTCCTTCGAAGTGTGCGAGTCCAGCGCACCGGTCGGTTCATCGGCAAGTATCAGGGCCGGCTTTGTGACAAGCGCCCTTGCAATCGCCACCCTCTGCTTTTGTCCACCCGACAATTCTCCGGGAAGATGATGCGCCCTGTCTGCCAAACCCATCCTTTCCAGTTGTTCCATTGCAAGAGCATTGCGTTTCTTTCTCCCTACACCTTGATAGAAAAGGGGAAGTGCAACATTCTCGAGAGCATTCTTATAGTTGATGAGATTGAACGACTGGAAAACAAAGCCTATCATTTGGTTGCGAAGCTCTGCCGCCCTATTCTCTGACAGATCCTTTATTGCCACCCCGTCAAGAATATAACTGCCGGAATCATAGTTGTCCAGAATACCAAGAATATTGAGCAATGTTGATTTTCCGGATCCGGATGCACCCATGATCGACACCAGTTCTCCTTTTCGAATGTCGAGAGAGACATCTTTCAGCACATGAAGTGGCACAACCCCGGGATAAGTCTTGTTTATGTCGCGAAGCGTGATGACGTTCCCCGTTGTCCGTTGTCCGTCGACCGTTTTCAGTTGTCCGTTGTCCGTTGTCAAATTATAATTCATAACCTATAATTCATAATTATATTGTCACGTTTGTTATATACTATGTGTATTAGACGCAAGAAAGCACTAAAATGTAACAAAGTGTTGTAAAAAAATAAACCATATTAGTGTATTGGTGTACTAATACACCGCAAAATTAATACAAATATTTCTCTCCACCAAATAAATTTGAAAAAAAATTAAAAAAATATGATTTTCCCGGATTGTTGGACCTGATGGGCGGATGCACCAGGGCGCATCCCTACACCGGACTTCTGTGTGCCAAAGTGCGTCCAGACATCATAAAACGGAAAAATGAAGACTGAAATATGTGGATTATCTTAGCTTTAATATCGGCAATAGGTCTTGGCTTCTACGACGTAATGAAGAAGCTTTCGCTCAAAGACAATAATGTGCCTTTGGTTTTATGGTTCAACACTCTTTTTGGCACACTGCTAATGAGTCCGGTGCTGATAGAATGTTTGGCTCATGGTGGCAGCGGCCCAGGTGAAGGTGTGACAGGGCATTTCATGATCGCGCTCAAGTCAGTAATAGTTCTTTCATCCTGGATCTTAGGATACTTTGCCATCAAGCATCTTCCTCTAACAATCCAAGGCCCCATCAACGCCTCCAGACCCGTAATGGTACTTGTAGGCGCACTGCTGATTTTTGGCGAGCAACTAAACTTCATCCAGTGGTGTGGCATACTTCTCGGCTTTGCCTCATTATTTATGATCAGCAGAGTAGGCTCAAAAGAGGGATTCTCATTCAAACATAGCAAATGGTTATGGATGTCGGTAGGTGCCACTGCATTGGGAGCTGTGAGTGCCCTCTACGATAAATTCCTTCTGACTCGTTTCGACCCATTGATGGTTCAAAGTTGGTATTCCCTCTATCAGCTTGCGATGATGAGCATAGCAGTGATAATCTTGCGGCAGACACATAACGAAAGTTCCACCCCATTCCATTGGAGTTGGGCAATAGTTGGAATATCAGTATTCCTCACCGGCGCTGACCTTGCATATTTCTACTCCCTTTCGCAAGAGGGATCTATGATTTCCATTGTATCCATGATTAGGCGCGGCAGTGTCTTGATACCATTCTTCTATGGTGTGCTCATTCTCCATGAAAAGAATATCAAGACCAAGCTTATCGATTTAGGTATTCTGCTCCTTAGCCTTCTCCTCCTCGTGATCGGATCCTGACCCGTCAGGCATCAGGCGGAGCCATTTGCGATAGCCAAAGAAGGCTATGATTGTGTAGATGGCATAGAGAATTCCATAGAGATGGATTCCCTTATACCAGTATAGACAGGCACACACAGCATCCACAATAATCCAGGCTATCCATTGCTGCAGATATTTGCGGGCAAGCATCCACATTCCTATGATGCTAAGAGCAGTGGTGAATGCATCAGGAATGGGGACTGTGCTATCTGTGAGATAATAAAGAATGAGGTATAGCCCTCCCCACAGTAGGAGGAATGCTCCCGCACATAAGACAAGCATTCGCGGTGGGATGTTTGTGATCGGGACTTTTGAGTCGGACTGGTCGGACTTGTCAGACTTCTTCCCATGCCCTTGGGTCCAGACTATATATCCATATACAGCGATTACCAAGTAATAAATGTTGATGGCGAAATCAGCATATATACCCTTACTGAAATATATCCACATTGAGATTGCCGGCATCACCATCGATGCATACCATAGTCTCCAGTCGGCATGGTATTCCCACCAGAGATAGAGTAAACCTACTGAAAAGCCTAATATTTCTAAAATGTTATCCCACATATCGTTTTAAATTTGAGTTAGCGGATTGTCGCGCCCGGAGGTCGCTCCCCACATATCTTGCGAATTGAGACCCCATCTCATAAGATTTGAGTTCAATTTATGGACTCTTAAAATTTTTATGAGACGGGGTCTCAACTATTTCAGAAGGAGAGAGTGATGGTAGCGAGAACGTTGGTGGTGGCCTGGGCTGCGAATCCGGCGTAACGATAGATCACCGGTTTGTCGCCGTCGAGATAATATCCGGCTCCGGCATAACCGTTGTTGAAATATTTTTCGTTAAAGATGTTGTAGATGGTGAAGCCAACCCGGAGTTCTTTCATTCCGGAGATTTTCTTGAAGGTGTAGGCCAAACCAAGATCAGAGACAAAATAGGAATCAAGTTTCGCTTCCTCACTGCGGGCATTGTTCATATACTGTTTTGACACATACCTGCTCATGAGCGATGCCTCAAAACCTGCAACATGAAAATTGAATGCATTGTGAAGGATAAAATCGGGAGAGAAAGCGATCGGGGTGTCACCGCAGTCGATTGATATTGGATTTGTCCATTCGTCTTCGTAGATATATTCTGTGAAATTCTTAATGCGGTTTCGCGAAAGAGTTGCATTCAACTGCCAGTCAAACCACTCGACGGGCCTTAACGCACCCTGAAATTCAATACCCATCCTGTAGGATTTCGGCACATTTACACTGATGGCATTGCCCGTGTCGGAGAGCTGGCCTGTGACCACGAGCTGATTCTTATAATCCATATAATACAGACCGGCGCCAACTGTGAATAGCGAGTTGCCGAATGAATAACCGGCCTCATAGTCGAACATGCGTTCCGCTTCGGGGTAATGATTCGGGTCGCTGTCGGTGAAATTGTCGCGCGTAGGTTCCTTATGGGCTACACTCCATGATGCATAAGCGCGGTGTCCGTTTGAATTATATGATACGCCCAATTTAGGATTAAAGAAATTCCAATTACGCTCTATGTCGAGGATTGCCATGTCATCGGTATTCCAGTCAAAATTGTCGCTTATTCCACGAATAGAATAGTCGATATGCCGATATTGCAGATCAACGTATGCAGAGAATCCGCTTCCGAACGAAAGGTCGCCTCTGACGAATACGTTGGAATCAAACTTGCGCCCTGTATTGTGATAATACTCCTGAAGAGGGTCGATGGGGCCTACATAATTCCTGACCCAATCAACCTGGCCGAAATGAATGCCGCGGTGCCAGTTGGCTGCCCCTCCGGCCACAATTGCAAGAGCATCTTTCTGATATCTTACATTGACCATTGCTCCTCCGAAGTCATTGTCGTTGTTTTTCAATCGGATGAGATCTGATTTCTTGATTTTGTTGCCATCAGCGTCGAAAAACGGAGATAGACCATATTCTGCAAGTGTACGGTTAGTCTTGTATTGCTGATAATATCCGTCTCCTTTAGTATAGTGAAGTGCGGCATTCAGTGTGAAATAATCACCAATATATTGATTGAGAAGCAGCTGGAAATGATGCTGCACGAAGTTATCGCATTGGTCTGGATAGAAAGCAACAGACCCATCGGCTGCAGTATATTTTCCACAAGGGTTGTAGCGACGTCCATATTCTTCCATCTCCTCTTTCGACGCATAATCCCAAGCCATATATGTGCGTTCCTTGCCGCCGAAAGCGAGCAGACGCAAGGTGGTATTGTCTCCTCTGTAAGCCACCTGCCCCATATAGCTCCATAGTTTTGAGAAAGCACGGTCAATATAACCGTCCGACCCAATATGGCTGATTCTTGCATCCACGCTCCAATGATCGCCGAAAAGCCCGGAAGATACTTTCACTGTCTGGCGGTTTGAATTGAAAGAACCATAAGAAGCTGACACCATCGCTGTGCGTTCTGTAGCAGGATAATCAGTCAGCATATTTATGGAGGCTCCGAAGGCGCCGGCACCGTTAGTGGATGTTCCTGCCCCGCGCTGAATCTGGATGTCGTTGAGCGAAGATGCCAAGTCTGGCATATTCACCCAATATACGTTGTGGCTCTCGCTGTCGTTGATCGGGACTCCGTTGGCCGTGATATTGATGCGCGATGCGTCAGTGCCTCTTACACGCAGGCTGCTGTAGCCGATGCCGGCGCCGGCATCTCCGGTGGTGACAATAGATGGAGTCATCTCGAGCATGCTCGGGATGTCGCGGCCATCATTTACCTTTTTAATATCTTTGGCGGAAACGTTAGTGAAAGCCACCGGTGTCTTCACACCGGCACGGTTTGCGGTGACTTCAACACCCATAAGTTCAGTCACCACACTGTCGCCTTGATTGATCAGCGACGTTGCCCCGGCATTGTCTGCAGAGGCAGGGAGCGCACACATGCACATCAGACAAGCGCTCCATGAAAAAGTCTTTTTCATGAGTTTAATTTTTCTTACGCCGGTACTAACCGGATCAAGTTAAAAGGGTTTGTTCTCAGCCTCATTGCCAAGAAAGCAATGATGCACCCCTAAATTATTAACTGAATGCGGATTCATCCCTCTCTTAGGATGCTTCGCCTCATTTCCGACTGCAAAATTACAAAAGAATTATTTACGATGCAAATATTTTCCAATGGAATATGTTAAAACTCACAGTGTGGCGAGATTATGGTTGTAGAACTTAGATTTTTTGTATAAATTTGCCATATCTTTATTGAAATTTTATCGTTATGACAGAAAAAGCAAAGGAAATAGAGGAAGTGATGATTGGCATGGGAGATGAGGCCCAAGCAAAGCATTTGATGCGCTTCTTCAAGTGTGCACCGGGACAATATGGATTTGGAGACCGTTTTTTAGGAATCCGTGTGCCTGAGACCCGAGCGCTCGTCAAGGAATGCCGATCGCTTGTTGGCATTGAAGATGCTGTCTCCCTTATGAGATCCGAATGGCATGAAATTCGATTGGCAGGGTTCCTTATCCTTATCGAAATCTTCAAAAAGGCGAATAAATCACATGACAACGAGAGGATTGACCGGATTCTAAAAGTATATATTGAGCATATCCATTATGGCAACAACTGGGATCTTGTAGATCTTGTAGCCCCCAATATTCTTGGAGAGTATCTTGTGGATCACCCTGAGAAACGATATATATTAGACGATCTGTCGGAACGCACAGATAGCCTTTGGCATCAACGGGTGGCTATTGTGGCGACGTTTGCTCTTATAAAAAAGGGTATATACGACGACACGATGCGCCTTGCAGAAAAATATCTTGAGCATGAACACGATCTTATGCATAAGGCTACGGGCTGGATGCTCCGGGAAGTTGGCAAACGTGGAGGTGAATTAGAATTAAAGGCTTTTCTTGATATGTATGCATCGGCTATGCCACGCACTATGCTGCGCTATTCAATAGAACGCTTTCCTGAACAGGAAAGACAATACTATTTATCAGTATCCCGGAAATGACGCAGAATTCCTCTCAAACGTAGGTTTCGAAATTGGATTAGAACCTCGTATCTGAACGATTATACATCCGCTAATCTTCCTTGATTTACTAAATAAAAATAAGAGCCCATCTCATAAAAATGAACTGCACCCCAAAAGTTAGACACAAAACTTTTGGGGTGCAGTTCAGAATGTAAAGTTGGGTGTTTTTGTATCTTTATGGAAACACCGAGCGAAAAAAACGCTTGACTTTGTAACATTTCACTTGGTTTTGTATCTAAATAGAAAAAAACTAATTTATGAAGAATTTAATTTGTAAAGTCGGACTGCTGTGTGTTGTGTTATTGGGAATCATTGATACGGGCTTTGCTCAATCCTTTT
>CAYQXG010000023.1:0-35281 GCA_964421525.1 uncultured Sangeribacter sp.
ACGGTTTTCAAGACCGCCGCAATCGACCACTCTGCCATCTCTCCGAAAATATATTGTAGTCTTTTTCTCTTAAAAGTCTGAGCGGAGTGAGCGAGATTCGAACTCGCGGTACGCTTTTGGCGTACACACGCTTTCCAGGCGTGCCTCTTCAGCCACTCGAGCATCACTCCAAAAGAATGCAGCCGCAATTTTGCGTTTGCGACTGCAAAGTTAATGATAATATTTTTATCCGCCAAATTTTTTTGACGTTTTTTTACTTTTTTTCGTTGTGAAGGCGGATCTGTGCGAAGTCAAGTCATATTACTTGCCGGGCTTTAAGACGGCACAACCGCTGAAGGAATATTGTCTGCCGCCAAGCTTATATGTGATCACAGCCTCAGTCAAGTCCGGAGAAGTGATTGCAAGGGTGAAGTCTGTGGCCTTGAAATCATCGGATTCAACCAAAACATCATCGTTCTTGTCGTTTTTGCTCAAGATAGTGGTCTTGGGAGCGGCTGATTCAAGACGGTAGGAGTCGTGAGTGAACTTAACAGGGACTTCGGTTAGGCACATCTCCTTAGGATAGTTTTCAGGCATCTCAACCGAATATTCGGGATTATAGATGTAGACAGTAGCAATGTTCTTCTCAAAATCGATGATAACAGCATAAGATGGTTTCTTGGAACTGAACGATGAGTTATTCTCTACGACTGTTGAGTTTCCGGTGTATAGTGCGTTTGATGTAAACGATTGAATCCTGTAGCGCCCTGAAATTATATAGCTTATATCGAGGTGTGTAATATACGCCAATTCAAAATTTGGATTCAAGGGATTGCTGGTTGAAGGTACTTTCCAGAATACATATTCGGCTTTGACGTCTGAGGCTGAAGATGATGATGAATTAGCAGGAGCGAAACTCAGCTTATCAACACGGATCCCGTCGGCAGTGGAGAATGATGATAAGTTCATGCTCGTGGGATCAGTCTCAAAGGTGTATTTCTGATTGTTGATGATAATATCAGATCCCTTGACGTCAATCTGATCTTTAGAATAGTTGATCTTTACTTCATATTTACCTAATGATGCATGAGCAGGCTGCTCGGAGTCTTGGGTGTCTACTATAAGATTGTACTCAACAAAAGAGCTGGTTTGGTATGAATCTTTCACGCCGGTGTCGCAGGAGGCAAGTGAAATTGCCAGGGCTGCCAATGGAATAATTGCTTTTCTCATTTTATTTGTGTAATAGTTTTTTCGAATGAATTTAACAATGTGAGTGCAAAATTAATAAAAATAATCTTAGTATGGTAAAAAGGAATACCAAATAAGAGTTAAATAATCAAAAATCAGCGTTAGCCCAAGATTTAAGCCGGTCGTATTCCTCCTTGGTAATCCGCATGAAAGAGCCGTGTTGGGGTCGTTTCACACCTTTGATGTTACGCGGATTGGAGAAATTACGCATATTCTTGTCGGCTGAGCAGATTCTGTAATTGCGGGGTTTGGAAGAATACTCGATGTATCCAATTTGCCATGAATCATCTCCGGGAAGTTGAAATGCAGATACGCCTTCGCACTTCTTGTTGCCTTCAAAGTCGATATAGTCATCGTCTACAGGTTCGCTCCAAGGCCCGGTAAGTCTTGGACTGGTGGCTGTGAATATACCCGGTTTCCCCCCTTCTTTCTTTATCATCATGTGCCAGAGTCCGTCAGATGGAACCCAGTTGATATCAGCATCAATAGTGGCATACCCCCAGTCGAAGAGCAGTTTAGGCTGTGTCATAGTGGTGAATGACTCATCGGCATACGAATAGAACATACGGTCGTAGGGTTCCTCGTCGCGATTCCACATAGAATAATAGATCATGTAGCCTCCTTTTTTGCCGTCGGGCCATTCATAAGAGGCATCCCACATTATCTGTGGCGCCCATACGCGGTTGATGGTAGACCAATCTTTATATACGCTCTCATCCTGAGGATTGCTGAAGATTTCTTTTCCTTTTCGGAAATCGAAAGATGTAGAATTCCAATTAATAAGGTCGTCGCTGGTTAGCAGGCAAATGCCGAAATTATCCCAGGTCTCCTTCTTCCCTAAGCGAATGCGAGAAGCTTCATTGGCTTCCATGTCTGTACATACCATTAGAAAACCATTGTCGTTGTGACGTCGGCATACGAAAGCATCGCGTGTGCGGCCTTCAATAGGAGCCATCACTTTGTCGCTGAATATCGAATCTCCGTCAAGCAGGTCGTGAAATTCTATTCCATCCTCACTTATCGCATAGGCTGTCCATGCCGGTCCGGCATCATTCATGTGGCAATATAGAATGTGATCTCCCTTTTGAAGGTTCCCGACTTCTGCAGGGACGTTATCCGCGGCGAATCCGGCGATTGAATTAAAAACAAACGCGGAGATTATTAATAATGAAGATTTCATGTGAGAAATATTAGATTCCGTATTAAAACAAAAAGTCCGGCAGTCTCAAAACTGTCGGACCTTGCGGTGAGGACGAGATTCGAACTCGTGGTAGGATTACTCCTACGTCAGTTTAGCAAACTGGTGGTTTCAGCCACTCACCCACCTCACCATAAGAGGATTTTCCTCATTTGCGGATGCAAAGTTAATAAGTTTTTTTGAATTTACCAAATATTTCTTGAAATATTTTATTTTGTGATTCATTTTTTCTAATTTTGCATAAAGTATCCAAATAACTAATTATGAAAAAAACTTTTTTGCTCGGCATGGCCACGATGTTAACCGTGAGTGCCTTAGCCGAATCCCCGATGTGGGTGAGAGATGTTGCCATCTCTCCTGATGGAAAAACGATAGCATTTACTTATAAGGGAGATATCTTCTCAGTGCCGACCACCGGAGGAGAGGCGAGGCAACTCACCTCGAATGTTGCTTTTGACTCAAAACCGGTTTGGACCCCAGATGGAAAACGAATTGTATTCAGAAGTGACCGAGAAGGTTCTGACGACATTTTCATCATGAATTCAAACGGAGGTGGATTGAAACGACTCACTACCTCAAGTATAGCAGAGCAGCCGCTTGCATTTCTCAACGATTCAATCTTGTTGTTCTCTGCAAATGAAATGCCGGCGAGAGGAAGTGCACAAGCACCGATTTTGCCACAGACCTATTCGCTTAACGTGAATGCTCCGGGTACGCGTCCTTCGATGTTCCTTTCTATGCCCATGCTTTTTTCGTCGTCGGGTAAGGATGGTAAAATCATATTCACAGATAAAAAAGGATATGAGGATCCTTTCCGCAAGCATGAAAGAAGTTCCGGCACAAATGATATATGGCTGTATGACAACGGTAATTTTAAGCAACTTACCAACTTTAACGGTCACGACCGTAATGCTGTGTGGGGAGCAAAGCCCGACTCGTTCTATTTCCTTTCAGAGGAAGATGGCACCTTAAATATATATTCTGCTGACTTAAACGGAGGGAAGCGTAAGTTGACGTCTTATGATAAGCATCCTGTAAGGAACTTGTCGATATCCGACGATGGGCTTATGGCTTTCAGTTGGGACGGAGAGTTATATACATTGACTGATGGAGGTAAACCCCAGAAAGTTCAGATTGATGTTGTGGCAGATGATTATGATGCCGATCTGGTAAAGAGGTATGTTTCAAACGGCGCATCGTCATTCTTCGTAGCTCCAAAAGGCAATGAGATCGCAATTGTAATACGTGGCGATGTATATGTCACGGACGCAAAATACAAGACAACCAAACGAATAACAAACACTCCAGATCAAGAAAGGACTGTAAGTATCTCTCCCGATGGCAAGACAATGGTCTATGATAGCGACCGCGATGGCTATTGGCAGTTGTTTGTTGCAAAAATCAAGAATGACAAAGAGGAGCAGTTTGCATACGCAACAGAGATAACTGAGGAGCCTCTTTATAAATGTGAAACAAGCGCCATGCAGCCGGTGATCAGTCCGGATGGAAAGAAGGTGGCATTCCTTGAAAATCGGTCGGCACTTCGCGTCATTGATCTTGATACAAAGAAAGTGACTACTGCTCTCGATGGAAAATACAATTACTCATATTCTGATGGTGACCAGCAGTTTGCCTGGAGTCCTGACAGTCAGTGGCTCATAATGAATTATATAGGAGTCGGTGGGTGGAACAACACGGACATTGCGCTTGTTAAGGCTGATGGTAGTGAGGTGATTGACTTGACAGAGAGCGGTTTCAGCGACGGTAACCCCAAATGGGTGCTGGATGGAAAGGGCATAGCCTATGAATCTGCAAAATATGGCATGAAGAACACCGGTAGCTGGGGTAACCAAAGCGATGTGATACTGATGGTCCTTGACGGAGAGGCATGGGATGACTTCAATATGACTGAAGAAGAGGCTGCCTTAAAGGAAAAAGATTCCAAAGATAAGGACAATGCTGATTCCGATAAAGAAAAGAAAGGAAAGAAAAATGCCAAGGGTAAGAAAGACGATCAGGAAAAAACTACTAAAGATAATAAACCTAAGTTTATTCCTGATTTAGCAAACCGTCGATATAGAACCAAACGCCTTACAGGTAACTCTGCAATGATTGGAGATTTCTTCCTTACCCCCAAAGGTGATAAGCTTTATTTTACAGCTTCAAGTACGGAGGGCAAGCGCAACCTCTATTGCCGGGATCTTAAGAAGGGAGATGTGAAGGTCGTTTCATCCGGCATCTCAGGCATTGAGCCGGATGCAAAAGGGGAGAACCTGTTCTTGTGGAGCCGTGGTGGCATAAAGAAGATGTCGCTTTCCAATGAAAAAGTAGAAGATGTGGAATATGAAGCTCTCTATGACCGTAGTCCTTCCAAGGAACGTGAATATATCTACGATCACATGTTGCGTCAGGTTAATGATAAATTCTATGATGAGAATCTACATGGTGTTGATTGGGCATTCTATGGAGATCATTACCGCAAATTCTTGCCATATATATCAAACAACAGGGATTTCGCCGAGATGTTAAGTGAGATACTTGGAGAATTGAATGCCTCTCATACAGGCGGGCGTGCGTATGGCAGCGGAGTGGCTCTTCCAAGTGCATCGCTTGGCGCATATTATGATGATGAATATGATGGTGAGGGCCTCAAAATTACAGAAGTACTTGCTCGTGGACCACTCTCTACTAAATTGGCTTCAGTGAGTGCAGGCGATATAATACTTTCAATAGATGGCGAGTCAATAGCTCCTCATCAAGATGTAAATGCGATGCTTGATGGTAAGGCCGGGAAGAAAGTGCGTTTGACTGTCAAGGGAAAAGACGGTAAGACAAAAGATATTGCAGTGAGACCGGTGTCGATGGGAAGGCTCTCAGAATTAAGCTATGACCGCTGGGTGGAGCAGAACGAGAGAACTGTGGATAGCCTTTCAGGTGGTAAAATAGGTTACATTCATGTCAAGGGAATGAACACGGCAAGCTATCAGAATGCATACGACAGACTTCTTGGAAAATATCGTAATTGCGACGCTGTGATTGTGGATACCCGATATAATGGTGGTGGCTGGCTTCATAATGACTTGGCGATTCTATTGAATGGTAAGGAATATGCCCGTTATACTCCTCGTGGCCAGTATATCGGCAGTGAACCTTGGGCGCAGTGGAACAAACCATCAGTTATGCTTGTGAATGAGTGCAACTACAGTGATGCATCAGGAACACCTTATGTATATCAGACTCTTGAAATAGGTGATGTTGTAGGAGCTCCGATTCCCGGAACAATGACGGCGGTATGGTGGGAGACTCAGATAGACCCGAGCCTCGTGTTCGGTATACCACAAGTGACAAATCTTTCTGTCGATGGCAAGCCCCTTGAGAACAGCCAGCTTAATCCGGATGTGGTGATATATAATGCTCCGGGCGATGTGCAGAATGGTCGTGATGCCCAGCTTGAAGGGTCAGTGCGCCACCTGATGGAAAAAATCAATGGAAAGTAATAATTTCTGATTCAGTAATCAAAAGTCAATAAAGTAAGGAGCGGAATCCTAATGGGGATCCGCTCCTTACTTTATTATTGACTTAAGACTTAGCTCGGTTTGCTAATGGGGCAAGTCTTATAGGTTGTGGATAATGTCGAGGGCTTCACGGCATTTGTCGGTGACATACTGCCAGTCGCCGGCAGCCACTTTGTCTTTCGGGAAGAGCTTTGACCCCATGCCTACGCAGTAAACACCGGCGGCAAACCAACTTTTGAGGTTTTCGGCTGTAGGCTCAACGCCACCTGTCACCATAAGTTTTGACCACGGCATTGGTGCGAGAAGTCCCTTTACGAATTTCGGGCCGAGAACGTCGCCCGGGAATACCTTGCAGAGGTCACATCCCAGTTCCTGGGCGAAGCCGATTTCAGATACAGTGCCGCATCCAGGGGTATATGGCACGAGACGGCGGTTGCACACCTTAGCCACATCGGGGTTGAAAAGAGGTCCGACAACGAAGCAAGCACCCTGCTGTATGTAGAGGGATGCGGCTGCGGGCTCAACGATAGATCCAACTCCGATTGCCATTTCCGGGCATTCTTTTGCTGCGAATTTAATCACCTCAGCGAAAATTTCATGGGCGAAGTCTCCGCGGTTGGTAAATTCAAATGCGCGAACTCCACCGTCATAGCATGCTTTTACTACAGCCTTTGCCACTTCAGCGTCCTTGTGATAGAAGACGGGCACCATTGGAGCCTCAGCCATTTTTGCAAGCACCTGCTGTTTATCAAATCTTGCCATTTTATTTTAGTTAATAGGTAAATGTATGGTTGTGGTTTAACGCTGAACTCTGCCATTTGCGCTACCTCCGGCAAGAGCTTCAACTTCGGCGATAGTGACAAGATTGAAATCACCAGGAATTGTCTGCTTGAGAGCAGATGCAGCTACGGCAAATTCCAAAGCCTCTCCCTGAGTCTCTTTGTTAAGAAGACCGTAGATAAGACCACCTGAGAAGGAGTCTCCTCCGCCTACGCGATCAACAATAGGATTAATGTCATAGCGTTTTGACTCGTAGAATTCCTCGCCATTGTATATCATCGCCTTCCATCCATTGTGGCTTGCTGAGTATGATTCGCGAAGAGTGGAAACAACATATTTGAACCCGAATTCCTTAGCCATTGCGCGGAAAATGCCCTTATATCCTTCTGCGGAAGTCTCTCCTGCTTCTACGTCGGCATCCGGCTTGAATCCAAGACAAAGCTCGGCATCCTCCTCATTTCCGATGCAGACATCAACATACTGCATTAACGGGCGCATAATCGACTGAGCCTTTTCACTTGTCCAAAGTTTCTTGCGGAAGTTGAGGTCAACAGAGACAGTCACACCATGACGCTTAGCGGCCTCGCAAGCAAGACTGGTCAGTTCCGCAGCCTTGTCGCTGATTGCGGGAGTGATGCCGCTCCAGTGGAACCAATCGGCGCCTTTCATGATCTCATCGAAATCAAAATCAGAAGGATCAGCTTCTGCAATTGCAGAGTGAGCGCGGTCGTAGATAACTTTAGAAGGACGCATTGAAGCTCCGGTCTCGCAATAATAGATACCAACACGGTCACCACCACGGGCGATATACTGAGTGTCGACACCATAGCGACGAAGAGCATTCACTGCTGCCTGGCCGATCTCATGAGTCGGAAGTTTTGTTACAAATTTTGCATCCATGCCATAGTTGGCGCAGCTGACAGCTACATTAGCTTCGCCACCTCCGAAGATCACTTCGAAAATGTCGCTTTGCACAAATCGCCGATTGCCTTCCGGCGAAAGACGGAGCATAATTTCTCCAAGTGTTACTATTCGTTTCATAACGTATAATTTGATGGGTATAAGTAGTCTACAAAAACTAAACGTAAAAATCAAGCAGCTTGAAAGATCCTGATATGATAACTGCTGCTAATCTTGTCCGCCTGCTCGTTGGCGCTCAGGTGCTTAGCTCGTTAAGCTCCTTCACTCAGCAGCCAAGCAGCCTTAAGATTATCTCGCATTTATCATATCATTAATTTTTGCGAGCTACTTATTCAGTTATTCTGATTGGTATTTATACTGCAAATTTAGTCATTTATTTGCAAATATCATAATAATGCATAAGAAAAAATTCATTTTTTCGTTTCTAATAATACATGCAGCGCTTTTCGTGGCATGATATGCTGTTTTATGATACGTGTTACTAATATCCGCAATTTGGTTCGTTTCGTATTGTTGCTGGTGCTTATCAGCAACAATGGAATTATGTATGCCAAATGGGGAGAAAAA
Organism: uncultured Sangeribacter sp.; assembly: GCA_964421525.1. Lineage (GTDB taxonomy): Bacteria > Bacteroidota > Bacteroidia > Bacteroidales > Muribaculaceae > Lepagella. Next base: position 8,209 of record CAYQXG010000023.1, read on the forward strand.
GTGCCTAACCGGCAATATGCCGATATGAAACGATGGCATTGGGGGTTCTCTGTGGGAACTCATGTTCAGGATTTGAGTTTCACTCATTCGGGATTGATAACAGAAGACGGTAGGCAATGGCAGATTGAGGTGCCTGGATTCTCCCCGGGATTCAATGCCACGGTGCTCGGAGACTTGCGTCTTCATAAATATTTTAACCTCAGGATATCCCCTGGTATGTACTTTGGCTCCAAGACAATCCACATGCTTGACTATAACTCAGGCGAAAAGCAGATTCAGGATATGAAGAGCGCTTTTGTGGTGATTCCATTGGATCTCAAGATTTCCGGCGATCGTCTGCAAAACACACGCCCTTATCTGACTCTTGGAGCCATGGGGGTGGTGGATATTTCCAAGAAAAGATCAGACCCTCTGCTTACAAAAGGGTTTGACACGATGCTGACGGTTGGCCTTGGTTGTGATTTTTATCTGCCATTTTTCAAACTTTGCCCTGAAATAAAGTTTTGCTTCGGCCTGACAGATATTCTCAAACATGATCGTCCTGATTTGGACGAAAATCCTTCAACATTCCAAATCACCCAATCTTTGTCGAAGGTGAAAAGCAATATGGTGGTGCTTTCATTCTATTTTGAATAACTATGAATTGGAATGGTCATAAATATATCAGGTTGAAGTTTATGTTGTGGCTTTTGAGTCTAAGCAGCATAATGACTTTGGTGTGTCCGATAACTATATCTGCACAGTCTGACCCGCTCTATACTCAATCGTGGGCACTCCCGACACTCTACAACGCCGCGACAGTCGGTTCCACTGATTACTTGCGAATACGCGGCGCGGCGCGTCTGCAATGGATAGGGATAGAGAATGCACCAAAAAGTTTCTCTGCAACAGCAGATATACCGTTTAAATTCATTAACCGTCGTTGGGGTGGAGGTGTCAATTTCACTCAGGAGGGGATAGGTCTTTTTTCAAACACCTATGTTAACGGACAGATAAGCGGACGACTTAAAAAACTTTTTGGAGGAGATCTCACAGTAGGTCTGGAGATTGGCTATTTCGGTTCAAGTTTCAGGGGCTCGGAAGTATATATTCCGGACAATGATGACTATCACGAGTCGAATGATCCCGCTATCCCAAAACAGGATGTAGGTGGCGGTACTATAGACTTCGGTTTAGGTCTAAACTATTCTCATCCGAAATTCTATGCAGGCATTTCTGTAATGCATCTGAGTTCCCCCACAGTTAAACTAAATACTAAAGGCACCACATCTTCAACAGCCACGTCAGACAATCATGAATTTGAAACTTATCTCAATCGCACGTTGTATTTGACGGCAGGAAGCAATATTCCGATAAAAAACACGTTAATAGAATTGCAGCCCGACCTTATCTTCGCCACCGATATGAAATCGGTTTCCGGTGTTCTTTCGCTTAAGGCATGGTATAACAAATTTTTCTTTGGAGGTGTAGCCTATAGGTGGAATGATGCTGTGAGTGTAAATGTGGGAGCAGAATTTAAGAATATTATTCTCGGATATTCCTACGACATTCCGACATCACGGATATTGAAGGCTTCGAGTGGAAGCCATGAGATAGTTGCGGGCTACAGAATGAAACTTGATTTCAGCGGAAAGAACCGCAATAAACAAAGAAGCATAAGGCTCATGTAGCCGCGATCAAAAGAAAAACAAAACGAATTACTTCAACCTCAACATAAATGAGAATTTCAGACATTAAAAATATCCGGTCAGTGTTTGGCATTCATCCCTTGCTGTCGTTAGGCATGGTTGCCGCAGCGTCTATATCGCTTGCAAGTTGCTCGTCGTTAAGCCGGGGCGGAGCTGGAGGCGAAGTGACAGGTGTCGGAGGCACAACTTTTGCAGAGCCTGTGCCTTATGGCATGGTGCTTGTAGACCGCGGCGGATATGCCATGGGCCCATCGAAAGATGATTCTATATGGGGAGTGAAAGGCAATCCTCGCGGAGTGTCGGTCGATGCTTTCTGGATGGATGAGACGGAGGTGACTAACTCCAAATACAAGCAGTTTGTATTTTGGGTGCGTGATTCTATAATCCGTGAGCGTCTTGCCGATCCGGCCTACGGGGGCAATGAGGCTTTCAAGATAGAAGAAGACAAAGAAGGTAATCCTATCACTCCGTATCTAAATTGGAACAAACCAATTCCATGGCGAAATGCAAATGAGGATGAGCAGCGTGCCATAGAGAGTGTATATCGAACTAATCCAATCACCGGGCAAAGAGAACTTGATCCCACGCAGCTCAATTACCGATATGAGATTTTTAATCACACGGAAGCGGCAAAGCGCAAGAATCGTCTTGATGCAACTCGGCGTGACTACAACACCGATAATCCGGTGAATTATGATCTGCCCATCATTTCGAAAGATACTGCTTATCTGACCGATGAAGGTGAGATTGTGCGTGAGACGATAACACGTCCTCTTTCAGGAGATTTCGACTTTCTAAATACCTACATTGTCAATATTTATCCCGACACTACAGCCTGGATAAATGATTTTGACAATTCCTACAATGAGCAATATACTCGTCTTTATTTCTCAAATCCGGGCTACAACAATTACCCTGTTGTAGGAGTGAGCTGGGATCAGGCAAATGCTTTTGCTAATTGGCGCACAGACTATCTTCGTCGGAGCCTTGGACGTGAGGGCATTTACATAGAGCCCTACCGTCTGCCTACCGAGGCAGAATGGGAGTATGCTGCACGTGCCGGCAACTCAGAAAGTTCATTCCCCTGGAGTGAGACATTGCCTATGGATGAAAGAGGTTGTTTCTATGCAAACTTCAAGCCCGGAGACGGCGATTATGTACGCGACGGACATTTGATAACGTCGCCTGTAGGGACATACAAGGCAAATGATTTTGGGCTATTTGACATGGCTGGCAACGTCAGTGAATGGACGTCTACTGCTTTTACAGAGAGTATTGACCGCCTTACAAGCGATGTCAACCCTGAATATCGCTACAATGCAGCCATTGAAGATCCTTACAAGATGAAACGAAAGATTGTTCGTGGCGGTAGCTGGAAAGACGTGATGCACAATCTCCGAAGTGATCTTCGCCAATGGGAATATCAAAATGAGCAGCGTTCCTACATAGGTTTCCGTTGTGTGCGCTCGCAAATCGGCTTTGCAAAAGGAACTCAAAAGAAAAAATAAATCTGACAAAAAACAATATTCAAACTCAATAAGATGGTCAGAATCCGCAAATATGCAAACTTCATAGAACGCTTTCTTCATGGTGAGAATGGACAGCGTTTCTTCAATATTGCTTATTCTATAGGCGCAGCAGTGGTTATATGGGGTGCCCTCTTCAAAATTCTTCATTTGCCGGGAGGTAATACCTTGCTTTGTATAGGCATGGGCACTGAGATTGCCATGTTCCTCCTAACTGCCTTTGATAGGCCTCCAAAAGACTATCATTGGGAAGATGTATTCCCGGTGCTTGACACTCATAGTCCGGAGGATCGCCCTGATTTAAGCCGAGGAGTGTCTGGTGGAGTTGTCGTTTCCGGAGGAGCATCGAATATTGCACTTGGCGACTATAACGGTCAAAAGGCTCCCGATGGTGTTGCCGGTCAAAGCGGCACGGTCATAGTGTCTGGTGGAGGTGGTGTGCTGGGTGTGCCGGATGTTGCGCTGTCGGGTAATGATTCTTCTAATCTTGTTGAGTCGATGAAGGAAATGGCGGAGCAGATGAAAGGGGTTACCGAGCAGATAGTACAGCTAAGGGAGACTACAGATGCGTTGAATAAAGTAAGCGAAGTGCTTCTAAATTCGTATAAGGCTATAACCGATAATTCGGAATCTGTATCCGCTTCATCAACAGGTTATGTGGAGCGTATGGAAGATCTAAACCGAAATATTGGAGGACTTAACACAATCTATGAAATCCAGCTTAAGAGCATAAGTTCCCAGCTGGAGAGCATTGACCGTGTAAATCGTGGACTGAAGGATATACGTGACATGTATGAGAAGTCAGCTAATGAGTCAAGCCGCTATTGCGAAGAGACAGAGCGGATGAGCCGTTACATGCGCCAGCTTAACAAGATCTACGAGAATATGATTGCAGCTATGACAATGAACATGGCAAATCCAATGATGTCTTCGCAGAGGCAGAATCCATTCGAGGATAATAAGAATCCTGAAAATTGAAAACTTATAATTCACAACTGAAAACTGATAATGGCCGGAGGGGGTAATAATATAGCAAGAATGTCACCGCGACAGAGGATGATAAACCTAATGTATATCGTCCTCACTGCCATGCTCGCCCTCAATGTGTCGAGCGACGTGCTCAACGGATTTAGTCAGGTTCGTGATTCTCTTCACCGTACCAACGACAATCTCGCAACAAAAAACAAGGTGCAGTTTGAATATCTGGCAGAATTATACGAAAAGAATCCTACTAAGGCCGGACCTTGGTATGAAAAAGGTAACGCCCTGCATCAACGCACGGAGAGGCTATATTCTCTTATCGAGGATTTTAAGAAGGATATTGCAGTAAAGGCCGATGGAAAAAAAGGAGACTACACCAAACTTACCAATCTCGATGATCTTGATGCCGCTTCGTCGGTTATGCTCGACCCTACGTCTAAACGGGGTGAGCAACTTCGCACGGCGATTGACGAGTATCGGGTGTTTGTGACTTCGCTTCTTACCGATTCAGTGAAACGCAGTGTGGTGGGTGAAATGCTTTCCACAAAAGCCGGTGATGTAAAAGGTGCTGTTGGCGATGTGAAATGGGAGGAGAAACTTTTCGACAATATGCCTGCTATTGCTGCAGTGACTATGCTTACCAAGCTCCAAAATGACGTTAGCCAGGCTGAAAGTGAAGCTCTTTCAAGTCTGATCACCAATGTGGATATAGGCGACGTGAGGGTTAATGAGCTTAATGCTTATGTCCTTCCGAATTCCAATATGGTGATGAGAGGTGGAAAATACTCAGCACAGATTGTCCTTGCTGCGATCGACACCACTATGAGGCCTGAAATTTACATAAATGGTCAGAGACTCGCTGACCCTGACGGTAGATATGAGTTCATTGCAGGGCAAACAGGTGCCCATGAATATTCAGGTTTCCTTGAAGTAAAGAAGGGAGACGGCACATTGGAAAGGCATGAGTTTAAGTCGCAATATAATGTCATTGAGCCAATGGCTACCATATCTCCGACAATGATGAATGTGCTGTATGCGGGTATAGATAATCCTATATCCATATCTGTTCCGGGAGTTCCAATGACAGCCTTGTCTGCTTCTATGACCAACGGGAGCCTTACCCGCAGCGGCGACCATTGGATAGCACGTCCTACAAAGGTAGGTGAAAATGCAGTGATTAATGTGTCGGCGTCGGTAGACGGACATAGCCAGAATGTTGGCAGCATGACTTTCCGTATTAGAAAATTGCCAGATCCCACAGCTTATATCTCTATGAAGGATGCTTCCGGCAATTCCATGAGCTATAAAGGAGCTCCCAAGAGAATCAGTAAGGCGTCTCTGATGGCGGCCGAAGGGTTGGCGGCTTCAGTAGACGATGGTATACTTGATGTGGCATATACTGTGGTGTCTTTTTCAACCATATTCTACGATTCGATGGGGAATGCCATTCCTGAGGTCAGCGATGGTTCAAAATTCTCAAGCCGCCAGAAGGAGCAGTTCCGTCGCCTAAAAAATGGACAAGGTTTCTTTATCTCCTACATTAAGGCGAAAGGACCTGACGGAATTACCCGCGACATTTCTCCTATGCAGGTCTTACTAAATTAAGAAATACCCATATCAATATGAAGATATTCAAGAATATATTGACATTTATAGCTGTCTTTGCCATTGGCTTTGCGTCTTTTGCGCAAGATAATGTCAGTGTGGTGCGTCGTGATAAAACTGAAAAGAAAGGACGGAAACAGGATGACGATGCCGGCCAGAAGATTACCGACCGAATGCAGGATTTTTTCGAGAACAGCAAGACACATGATGCCGACCTTGCATATATGAGAGAGATCTATCGTTCGCTCGATGTAATAAATGTGGCTGAGAACACCCCCCTCTATTTTCCTGAAGATATTGTTGACGGACAAAAGAATCTATTTCGTATAATTCTTGATCTGGTTGTGAGAGGTAAGGTTCCTGCTTATGAGTATCTTGATGGGCGGGAAGTGTTTACCGACCAATACAAAGTTAAGGTTGGCGAAATGCTTGATCGTTTCGATGTCATTTATCAAACCCAGGGAAATGGAGATAAGGCAACCTATATTATTGAAGAAGCAGATGTTCCCTCCGGGCAGGTATTGAAATACTATATCATAGAAAAATGGGAATTTGACCGTCGGTCAAATAGAATGAAGAACTATGTGGAGGCAATTTGTCCGGTATTGACAAAAATAAGTGACTACGGTGGTTCAGTCAATTATCCTATGTTTTGGGTTAAGTTTGATCAGTTGCGTCCATATCTTGCACAGCAATACGTGTTCTTGTCAGACGATAACAACCTTCCTCAATATAGTCTTGACGATTATTTTAATTTGGGTATGTATAAAGGGGAAATCTACAAGACGAAGAATCTACGGAATCTTTCTATGGCAGAGATGTTTCCCGAAGAGGAGGATAGGCAACGTGCCCAAGACAGCATAGACCGGCGCATCAGGGAATTTGGAAAAGATTTATGGGTACCGACTCGTGATGAATATCTTGCAATGAAGGAAGCTGAGGAAGAGCGCGAAAAGGCGTTGGCAAAAGGTGATTCTATTCCGGAACGTACAACTGTCACCGCTGACGATAGTGACGCCACCAAGCCTCGGACATCTAAACGGCCGGCACGCAAAAAAACACAGGCATCTAAGAAGAAGCCCTCGACGCCTAAGGTGTCGACGCCAAAATCATCATCGGCAGCCAACTCTAACGCAGCCAAATCAGTAAGACGCCGCAAGCGTTAAATCCTTACAGATATTTTTTTGAAAGGTCCGGAGTGGGGAAGACGTGCCTTTTCCAGGCTATTATTGCTCCTTTTATCCAGTTGATGCAATAGGAAAAGGGAGAGGGGACAACACCTTTTTTCCATAAGGGATATTCCCTCATGGCGTGTGCAAGCATACGCAGAGGCCAGCTATAAGGATGCAGTCGCAAAAAGACTGCTCCTTTTGTCTGTGGACGGGAGGTGAGTTTCAGGTTTCGTCCTGAAGTAGTGATGCCATCGTGGCGGGCGATTGTCAATGGAATGAAAAAGCCTTTAAGTCCCATTTCAAGACAGTCTTTAATAAAGATATCTTCTTCTCCGGAAGGAAAGTAAGCTCCTATACCAAAGTTCTCATTAAACCAAATCTTTCCTTGCACGGCCTCTCGGCGCATCGATATCTCAATTGAGGTCAGAAAGAAACCTTTTGGAAGATTATTGATTGAGATACATTCAGAAGGGTATGTTTTGACTGAGGATTCGGACTCATATTTGAATGTCAGAATGTCGGCCTCAGGTTTTTCTTTAAATGAGTCTATTACGGCTGTCAACCCTTCTTTCGTGTAATCCACGTCATCGTCACTTATCAGAAGAATTGGTGCAGTGGCTTTTGATAAGGCTATATTGCGGTTGACAGACAGCCCCTTCGTGGCACTGCGATATATCTTGAAATCATTACGATTAAGTTTTTGAGGAATCGGACAATCATCCTCATCAATCTGCCAGCTGACGATATATTCCACCCCCGGGACTTCCGGATGGTTTCCGTAGGCAATCCGGTTTAATCCATCTTTGCCGCAAGTGCATATAAGAACCTGCATCTCAATTTTTCCACTTGTTTCAGGCATATCTATCATCCGGTCAGTTTTTGATATGTTTTTTCCAATGTTCCTCAAAAAGAGGAGCGATATTTCTGACATCGTTATGCTTCTCAACAAGCTTCCTCCCCTCAGCTGACATTCTTTTCATGAGGTCTGAATCATTGACCTGTGTTCTAAGTCGTTGTTTTATCGTCTCGTCATCTTCAAGAGGAGACAGACAAAACACAGGGCGTATCTCCTCTTCCAAATAATCATAATACTCCGGTTGCCCTCCGGATGCTGATATCCTTCCCAATGCCATGGTTTGTAGGGCATTGGTGGCAGGAGAATAGGAGTATAACTGGTCTATTACGATATGGCTCTTTTTTAATTCATCAAGATAGTCGTTTAATGAGAGGTTTTTTACAGTCCTGACCTCACACTTTCCGGGCATCTCTTTCTCCACTTCCATGCAAATATCGAGCATTTTGGCTGTGCCCTTCTGGATTTCCATATTTCCGCGCATTCCTATGAGAATCCTGATAGGGGCATTTGTATTCATTTCTGAAAATTCGAGATTCTCTATTTCTACAGGGAGATTCGTAAAGACAAGTTTATTGGGATCCATGTGGAGTCGTGCCGACATATCGTATTCCGGCAGAACAGACATAGCTCCGTCGATAGTGTCATAAAGATGAGCAGTATATGAAGCATGTTCCGGTATCAGCCAGCCTTGTTCCCTCTGCGGGTCACACATCACAAGAGGGGCTTTCTCTTTTCCAATCCTGAACTCCGAGAATCTGAAAAGATCGCTGTCTACACAATCTTTCACAAAAAAATGGTCATTGCCACATAATGTAAGAAAAACAGAGCGGTTGTTTTTTTTGAGGATATCGTAAATAATTCTCAGTTTACCGGGTTTTAGACCAAAAAACACAGGATTGATGAGTTGCACAACGTCATAGCCGGACCATGATGGCAAAGAAGCCATAATCCTGTATAGGTATCTCGCCCCTCCCAACAAGCCGTTTTGCCTGCGCAGATGAATGTCAGCCTCCGTATTCATGTAGCCTCCCTTGTCTGATACAAGAGTCACTTCATGGCCATTTTTCCTAAGCTCTTTAGCAAGGCATGCATGTAGGTTCGAATAGTCTCCGAGCATTAGTATTTTCATGGCTCAACAGTGGTGTTATTGTTTGTATCCAAGAGGGACTCACTTTCCTCACTTACGATATATGGCGGCCGATGCTTTGATTCATTGTATATCTTGCCTATATATTCTCCTATGATGCCCAAGGCAAGCAGCTGGCAACCTCCAAGGAAAAGTATTGCACAGATTATTGTTGGAAAGCCTTGTATCGGTTCGCCGAAGATAAGGGTTTTCCCAACAATATATATCATATAGAATATTGAAATAACCGACACTATAAAACCAAGCACAGTCGCGATCCGAAGAGGGGCGGTGGTATAGCTTGTGATACCCTCAAGTGCAAGATTAATAAGACGCCCTGCTGACATGTGCGTGTTTCCGGCAACCCGGTCCGCAGTCACGAAATTAACACCTTTCTTTCGGAATCCAACCCAACAATATAGTCCTTTAGTATATCGTTGTGATTCTCTCATCCTGCATATTGCATCAACGGCTTTTCTGTCGAGAAGCCGGAAATCGCCTACATCCGGTAGGACGTCAACCCGGGTGCTTTTGTTTAGGAGTGAGTAATATAACTTTGTGAAAAGTTTTCTGAATATGGACTCCTTACCTCGTGTAAGGCGTCGGCCATATACATCCTCCCATCCGTTTTCCCACTCTGAGAGCATCTCCGGAATGGTGTCTATAGGATGCTGGAGATCAGCGTCCATGATAATCATGCAGTCGCCGCTGACTCTGTCGAACCCGGCGAGCATGGCGTTCTCTTTACCGAAATTACGTGAGAGGCTTACATATCTGATGCGAGGATCGTCTTCGCTCAATTTCCGCATCTTTTCAAGAGAAGAATCGCGGCTGCCGTCATCAACAAGAATCACTTCCCAATCGTAATTTGATTTTAGTCCCTGATGATTATTATCGAGAAGCGGACGCAAGGCAGCATAGAGCGAATCAATAGATTCCTCCTCATTGTAGACGGGTATTAAGAGTGAAACTTTCTTCATGATGTAAAATCTTCACAAAATTAACAAATCCCGATATTTTTTGCAAATTATATTCACTTTTTAGTCCTCCCAAACGTTTAAACAATGATGAAAGATGTAGATCACTATAAAAATTGTATGTCCATAATAGTTCCGGTCTATAACAGGCCGAATCTTGTGGAAAGATGTCTGGATAGCTTAAAGGCTCAGACATACCGTCCGATTCATGTCATAGTGGTTGACAATGCATCTACAGATGACACAATAGATCATGTCAGGAAATGGAAAGAAACCAACGAAGCCCAAGACTTCACGATGGAAATTCTTTCCGACATGAGGCATGGAGCAGCTTATGCCCGTGAAACCGGTCTGTACTATGTTGATACAGAAAATGTGATGTTTTTTGATTCAGATGATTATATGAGACCTGACTGTGTTTCATTAATCATGAAAGAGTTTAGGGAAGATCCTTCTATAGATGTTGTTGCTTGGCCTGTGGTGGTCCATCATGGTAAAAATAAGGAACTGACACACTCTATTACGGGTAATTTGCTTGAACGCCATCTGGTTCATTCCATTTTCCGCACATTAGGTTATGCCATAAAGACAGATTTTCTCAGGCAAGCAGGTGGTTGGCGAGGCGAGTTCCCCAACTGGAACGATCTGGAGACCGGAAGTCGTGTTCTTCTGCTAAATCCTAAGGTCAAGGCATTCGGCAGGCCTATGATGGATGTCTACCCTCAGAGCGAGAGTATAACCGGCTTGAGTTTCTCAAGTAAGGCAGGAAAGTGGGAGCTTTCTCTCGATGCAATCGACAAGTCGATTGATGCAAGCGGGAGGGGAGATGCAGAACGGTTGCATAATATAGTGACATACCGTAGGGCTGTACTTGCCGCACACTATGCCAAGGAAGGGCATGAAGAGCTTGCGCGACCATTGTATGAGAAGGCGTTATCGGAATTGCCTCCAAAAAAACGTCCGCTCATCCGTTTCGTCTACCACTGGACGAAGAAAGGGATGCGCGGAGCGTTTTCTATAGTAGGGCCACTACTTTAGTGCCTTTGATTGATGATCATTCATCAATCGTCAGTTGTCATTCATCAATAGAAAATAGATGATCCCAAGACGGGAGAGTGATCGGGGTCTGATTCATTGCCATCAGAATCTTCGGTGAAACGTATTTCTTGTCTACTACAAGACGGAAGAGGTATTCGTTCATCCAGTCATCGGTAGCGATCATGTAGCCGTTTTGTCCGGATTTGCCCCAGCTGTTTTCGATGAGCCATTTCTTCGGCTGTCCCTTTTCGTCGAGATCAACGCCCGAAAGGGTCATGGCATGAGAAGAGGCACTTCCCCAAGTAGAGATTCTTTCAGCCTTGTTCATTCCGAATTTGGTGTCGAACAGTGATTCATAGTCATAATTGTCTATGTCGAGCACTCCTTTTTCGCGGTCGATGAATTTGCCAACGTCACATGAGAAATACATCGCAGTGCTGTCCTTTATTGATTCGATGGCGGCTTTTTTCAAATCTTCCATCGGCACGTTGAGATATGTCCAGTCTTTGCCGTCGTAGGAATGGCGGTCATAGTCAATTCTGTAGACCTTCCAGTATTCGCGCGAAGGGTCGTTCATAAGCATTATGTAGCCATCTTTCAGGTCGTTGCCAAGATATTCCTCATAGAAAGATTGCGGTGTGTATTTCTTTGTCTCGATAGCTTTTCCTTTTGCATCTCTCTTGGTCCATGTGAATTCTGTGGGAGGAACTCCATAGGCAAGGGCAAGCATCTTGTAGACCTCAGTCAATTGTTCATTTTTCATCTTCTGCAAGGTTGCCTCGTCTGCTCCTTTTGCTTTGGCCTGACGCAGACGCAATCCGTCTTCACGCAGTCGGGTGGAGAGATGCTTGCGGAAAGCTGCAGTGCTGTTGGATACAGCTGTTTCAGCCATTACCTCAGAAGGCACGACACCATATTTTGAAATCAAGTCTACTGCACCGCAGAATGTGCCACCGTCAGAAATCGGATTTTGGAAAAGCCATTCCACCTGGCGGTCTTCCATAGGTTTGTCTGATGTGTCGATCACACCCTGAAGGAAGAGGTTTGCTTTCTCAAGTTGATCATAGAAGAAGTTGTAGTTTTGTGAGAAAGTAAGGGTTGGCAGATTGTGTTTTGCCATTGCCTGCGAGCGAAGCATATTGAGGCTTGTGAAAAGCCAGCAGCGTCCGGATGATTTCTGATCGGTGATGCCTTTTGTTTCCACTTTGTGGGAGAAATGATCGTCGAAGTTGTTGCGTACACCTTCGTTGTAGGCAAGTTTGTCGATAGTTGCTGCATTCAGGGCATTGTGGCGCGCCTTATTTGCCGCGTTGTTTTGATAAGAAGCCTTGAAACCGGAAAGCATTTCTTGAGTGATAGCTCCCTTTTCATCGGCAGCAGCCTGTAGCACAGCCACAGCGCAAACTCCTAAAATAATTCTTTTGAGCATAGTTTATATGATGTTATTAGATTTATTATGGTCTCTCTCAAGTGCAAAGTTAAGAATTTTTTCAATAATATGCAACCTTTTTCCGGTTGTATCTTAGACCCCGTCTCATAAGATTAGAGAGGCCCCGGGGAAGCTGGGTTGGGATGATTTTCGGCATGCAGGCTCGGGAGCATAGCGGGCTATGTGACTGAGCCAAAGGTCGAAAAGCGCCCAAGCGAGCGAAGGCTTTGGGTAATTTCCTCCGGAGAATCTCTTTCCCTTCCGCCTAAAACCGCCCCGGGTCTCTTAAAATCTTTATGAGACGGGGTCTTAGTATTCCAAGCTATTTTGGTTGTGTCAGGTTAGGGCGTTAATCGGAAGATTGGGTAAACAACGCCACGGGCCCCGAAACCAAATTTTTGGTGGAGCAGACCTGAGTTAAGAATACGTCCTGCATCTTCATTGCTGGTGCCTAAATCGAAATAACGGTTTCTGACAAAAATATCTTTAATGAGATGATTGATAAGATATGCGAGTGTCCCGTTTTCGCGACCTGATTCGGATGTGGCAATGTATTGAGTATGAGCAACGCCGTTAGTATCGTAGATGCATACTGCTGCTTCCGCATCAGACTCTGCTCCGGCAAGAAAGAGCCTGATTGCTTTTGGAAACCGTTTCTTAAGCATCTGTAATTCTGATTCTGAATGCACAGGAACGGCTGAATGTCGGGAAAGGAGACAATCTGATAAAATCGGCATGAATTCTCCGACATTTTCCGTCTCTCTTACCCGGATATCCATTTTCTCAGCTTTTCTGAGGTTCCTTTTCTGTTGCGAGTTAAATTGTGTGCCGATATTCAAATCAATTACGGAAGAGAGGTTTATGGTGTCGGTCTGCGCACCGAAACGAAACAAGGCATAAATATCTTCCTCAGCAGGCAAGCGATGATAGATATGAGGGACAGCTTTATACGTGATCTCTTTTATTCCATTTGCCGAGCACCATCTAAGCCATTCATCGAAAAGATGCAGCATGTCAGTCCCATCGAAATGATAGCAAGGAGTCAGCCAACCTCCATAAGTAAGTCCTTGGTGAGAAGAAAGAATGCCATCTTGTCGTAGATTGGCAGGAAGTAACGCCAAAGGCTTTCCCTTTCTTGATGCGATAAGGGAACAATCTTGGAATTTTTCGGAGTGATAGTCCATATAGTCACGAAAATGAAGCATCGTGCCCTGTCGCGAGGAGGCGACAAGGGAGTCCCATAGACTTTTGTCAGCGGGAGAATAGGGGTGTATGGTCCATTCTGACTCCATATATTGTATTTTCTTCAGCAAAATTAGCGAAATATTCCCACGATAGCAAATTTTTTATTATCTTTGCCATTGAAAGTGCAATCTGTGTTAAACAGACCGTCACGATGACATGAATAAACTCTAACTATAAATTGAAATGAAATTATTTGCTTCTATTGCCGTTGGTGCAGCTGTCACTATCGCGGCATTACCAGCTGGTGCTGAGGAAAAAGCAACAGTAAAGCTTAACCTCGACAAAGTAAATCCGGAACTTACGATTCCGGCAGAAATCTACGGACAGTTTGCAGAACATCTTGGCACTTGTATCTACGGTGGTCTGTGGGTAGGTGAGGACTCTCAAATTCCCAATACAAACGGCTACCGCAACGACGTGCTTCAGGCTCTTAAGGATCTCAAGGTTCCTGTGATGCGTTGGCCCGGCGGTTGCTTTGCCGATGAATATCACTGGGTGGATGGAATCGGTCCGAAAAAAGACCGTCCGGTGATGATCAACAACAACTGGGGTGGAACAGTGGAAGATAATTCTTTCGGAACACACGAATTTTTCAATCTCTGCGAGCTGATCGGATGCGAGCCGTATCTTAGTGGAAATGTCGGCAGCGGTTCTGTAGAAGAACTTGCAAAATGGGTGGAATATATCACAGCTGAAAATGGCCCTATGGCAGAAAAGCGTAAGGCAAACGGACGCGAGAAACCGTGGAAACTCAAATATCTTGGAGTCGGCAACGAAAGCTGGGGATGTGGTGGTAATTTCACCCCTGAAGACTATGCTTCCGAATACCGTCGCTATCAGACATATTGCCGTGACATCAGCGGAAACCATCTCTATAAGATTGCGTCAGGTGCAAGCGACTATGACTATAATTGGACCGATGTGCTGATGAAAAAAGCCGGCAGACACATGAAAGGTCTCTCGCTTCATTATTATACCGTGAAAGGTTGGAACGGCAGCAAAGGTTCAGCGACAAAGTTTGATAACGATGACTATTACTGGACACTTGGCAAATGCCTTGAAATCGAGCCCGTCATCATTAAGCACGACTCCATAATGAATGTCTATGACCCCAATAAGAAAGTAGCACTCTTGGTAGATGAATGGGGAACATGGTGGGATGAGGAGCCCGGAACTGTTGCCGGTCATCTGTATCAGCAGAACACTATGCGCGATGCAATGGTGGCTGCTCTAAGTCTTGATGTCTTTAACCGTCATACAGATCGCGTCAAGATGGCAAACATAGCCCAGATAGCAAACGTGCTTCAGTCAATGGTTCTGACCCAGGGCGATAAGATGGTACTTACCCCAACTTACCATGTTTTCAAGATGTATGCGCCTCATCAGAATGCAACGTATGTGCCAATAGAGATAGAAACCTCTTCCCGTGAGGTACGCGATGGCCGTATGGTGCCTACAATCAGTGCAACAGCATCTCAGAAAGGTGGAGAGCTAAATATCACTCTCAGCAACATAGATCTTAAGGAAAAGGCAGAAATCACCATTCCTCTTGAAAAAATTGGCAAGAATGCTGTTTCGGGTGAGATTTTGACTTCAGCTAAACCTAACGACTACAATGATTTTGACAATCCCGACAAGGTAAAGACAGTATCTTTCAAAGATTTCAAGGTAACCAAGGATGGTCTGAAAGTCACTCTCCCTCCGATGTCGATTGTCGCACTCAATGTAGCTTTATGATGATAAAATATTAAACGAAATAGTTGCTTATGTAAAAAAAGGAGATGCCGGCCGGCATCTCCTTTTTTATGTCGCATATTGTCAGAATTATTTGCGCTTTTTCCAGAGGGCTGTCATGTCTTCGAGAGTCTTGCCCTTTGTCTCGGGAACGAGTTTTGCAACAAACCATGCAGCGATTACGCAGATCACACCATACATTGCGTAAGCGAAGAAGTGACCGAAACGCTGTCCCATGTCGCCCATGCTCATATTGTAGATTGGCACGAATGTGCTGGATACTATGAAGTTGAATATCCATTGGAATGCTACAGCGATAGCAACAGCCTGTGAGCGTATGGTATTTGGGAAAATCTCTGAAATGAGCACCCAGCATATTGGTCCCCAAGAGAACATGAAGGAAGCTGAATAAACCATTATGCTGACAACCGGGAAAAGAGCGGGGAGGTCAACAAGGTTGGAAAGGGCTACGCCGAGAGCACCGATAGCCATACCGATCGAACCCCAGATAAGGAGTGGCTTACGGCCAAGTTTCTCAACTGTGAATACTGCTACGAGAGTGAAGGCAATGTTGACGATACCCATAATAACAGTCTGAACCATAGGATTGCCCATATTCATTGATTCAAAGATTCGTGGTGCATAATACAGCACAGCGTTGATACCCACAGCCTGTTGGAACACGGAAAGCATGACACCAATAAACACAACCATGATGCCGAACGAGAAGAGCTTCTCGCTTTGAACGGAAACAGTTGACTTGATTTCTGCAAGGATTTCCTCTGCTTTGGTGCGTCCGTTGATTTTGGTAAGCACCTTGAGAGCCTGAGCATCCTTGTTTATCATGGCAAGATAACGTGGAGATTCCGGAACAAGACACACAAGGATTGTGAAGAGTCCGGCTACTATCGCTTCAGAACCGAACATATAGCGCCAGCCTGTCTGTATGGTCCAGAGGTCTGAGCTTGAGTGCACTTGATAAAGTGTTTCTCCAATCTTCTCGATTATCGGCTGAGTGTGCTCTCCAAGAATGAGGAAGTTGACAAAATACACTACCAGCTGGCCGAAGATTATTGCAAACTGGTTCCAGGAAACCAGAGTGCCGCGCATATTAGAGGGTGCTACCTCAGCTATATACATCGGGCATATAGCTGATGCTAAACCGACACCGATACCACCGATGATACGATAAACGTTGAAAGTGATGAGGAGGTGGAAACATGGCTTACCGTATTCATGAATAAGGAATTCCGGATAATAGGAGCCAAGAGCAGAGATGAAGAAGAATACGCCTGCAATGAAGAGCGCTTTCTTACGTCCAAGTCTTGTTGCAATAAGGCCTGAGATGGCTGAGCCGATGATACAGCCGAGAAGGGCACTGGAGGAGGTGATGCCATGGATAGTGTCGGTGTAGTCAAAATCCTTGGCTCCGAGAAAGAAGGCCTGCAGACCTTTTTCTGCACCGGAAATGACAGCGGTGTCATATCCGAATAGCAGACCACCCAACACCGCCACAAGGACGATGCTGAAAAGGTAGATCTTGCTACCTTGTGAGTTTTGGTTGTTTGCGTTCATGCTTAAGTTGGTTATTGTTAATTGTTATATAATGCTGATTATATCCCGGTCTCAGATAACTCATTTTCTGCTATGCGGGGTCTCTTTACCGAAAAGGAACTGTGGAGTATATCCCCCTAAGTCAATTACAATCTTCTCAAAAACTATTCCGGTGTCGAGTGGTGAGATTACGAGAGTTGCTTCACCTTTATTATTTGCCTTTAACGGAATAATTTTCTCCACTACTCTGCTTGCAACTGTTGGATAGTAGATTGTGTAGATATTTTCCGGGTCTTCATTTAGGTTTGCATTAAAGTTGACTTCCATGGGGGTCTCACCTTCAAACCCAACGGTGTAGCGATGTCCTTCCTTCCTGTCGAAAGCAAGAGTTGACTTAGTGACTACATGAACTTTGACACTATCTGTTCCTTCAGGAATGATAATTGAATATTTAAGTGATGCACCCTCGGGGCTGTCAGTATATGGGCGAACAGCAATACCGCTTAGCGTGCGTCCCATGTAAGGAAGAACTTCCCACTTGGCTCCGCTTGTGGCATCGTTGGCTGAATTATAGTGCTCTGCCTCAATGATGATGGCATCGTCTGCAGGAGCGAACACATAGCCTCCCTGTTTCCCTTCAGCTGCAAAGGTAAAGGTCTGCGGTAATGTGTCAGCCGGGAAACTGTCGTTCCAGATTGTGTAGCCAATATGCTTCTGGGTCATCATGCCGTCCCATTTGCCGCCTGCAATGTCCTTGTTGTAGCTTTTCATCAGTTGCCCGTCTCGTTTAAAGCATCTTTCTACAATTTCAGCCCATTCGTTGGCTTCCGGCAAGCCATTATTATATGCGTAATGGTTCATAGCCTGCGCATAATACATTTGGTAAAGATTCGACATCAACTGTAAAGGGAAAAGTATCAACTCATTGTAGGCATCACGATATTTGGTATCGAGAGTCAGATATTGTCTCATAGCCTCAGCTTCAAGACGTGCATAGTCATCAGCAACTTGTTTCCATTCCCCTGTTTCAAGGGAATATGTGTTCTTGTCAAGCATTTCCGGTGTTATCCGTCCGTTGTATTTGCACAGGAGATTGAAGATTCGTGCAGCCTCGGCAGCCTGGTCAGGTCCGAGCTGCTGTTCAAAGAACCGCAGTGTGTGACCCAGAAGGTTTGCAGCTGTGAATTGTTTGGGATTCCATGCCATGTCGAGGAAAAGGGTTATTGGATATTCCATCGGTTTGAGGTCGCCGACATTAAGAATCCAGAGTTTGTCAACACCATAGTCGTATGTAAGCTCCATTTGCTCCCATAGGTTTTGTATCGGGGTGTTGTTCAATAATTTACTATTGCGTGGTGCTCCTACATAGTCTACATGGTAGTACATTCCCCAACCTCCCGGGTGTTTTCTTTCCTTTGCATCGGGCAGACGGCGTACATTGCCCCAGTTGTCGTCGCAGAGAAGCAGAATCACATCATCGGGAACTCGCAGACCTGCATCGTAATAATCAAGCACTTCTTTATAAAGTGCCCAGACTTGTGGTATCTCTTTTGCCGGACGTCCTGTTTCCTTTGCTATTATCTTCCTTTGGTTGTCGATAACGCTTTTTAAAAGTTTCACATCGGCTTCAGCGCTCATTGCCTCGTCGCCATCACCGCGCATACCGATAGTCACTACATCTTCAGTCCCTTTCATTCGTCGTATGCCGTCGGCGAAGAACTTGTCGATAGTGTCTTTGTTTGTAGCGTAGTTCCAAGCTCCGAACTCATTGCGGTGGCGGGCCCATTCCTGATGATTCCTTGCCATCGGCTCATGGTGTGACGTTCCCATCATGATACCCATTTCGTCGGCAGTACGAAGATTTTCAGGATCGTCTGCATAGAAAGCCCATCCCCACATTGCAGGCCATAGAAAATTGGCTCTTAGCCTTAGCAGTAGTTCGAAGACCCGGGCGTAGAACCTATGGTCGCCGTAATCGGTGCCATAAGTGTTTTTCACCCAACCGGTGAGGCAAGGGGCTTCGTCGTTCAGGAATATGCCTCTATATTTCACTGCCGGTTCTCCGGCGGTGTATGTTCCGTTGGAGATGTAAAGCTGCTTGTGTTGCGTAGGGGGCACATCAGCCCAGTCATACCAAGGCGAAACACCGATTTGTTCCGAGATCTCGTATATGCCGTAGATAGTTCCACGACGGTCGCTTCCGGCTATCACGAGTGCTTCATCCACTCCCGGATATGGATTCTCGACTGTCGTGATGATATATTTCTCATACTTCCCTTTCAATTCGGCTTCATTGAGCTTCTTTTTCTTGAATAGGTCTTTTATGAGTATGCTGTTTGATGATGCAGCCACAATCAGGCGTTTGGGGAGTCCGGATTCTGGTTTCCCGACTTTTAAGACGGTTGCGGATGTTCCGCATACTCGTTCGAAGTCTTTTGATAGATTGTCGGCAGCGATATTTATGCCGGGAAGGTCGGAAGAATCAGTCAGAATAGTTGTCGGCGTGGATTTGTTTCCGTCATTTATGATAAGAGGGAAATATCCGGCCTTAGGAGAATCTGATGTTATCCCCCGGTTGTCAAGCGCAACCATTGGCGTGGCATGAAGAATGCCCAAGATGACTGAGATGAGTGTCAGTGTACAGTTTTTCAGGTTCATGATTTATTTGTGAGGTTAAGCCCCCGGAACTCTTAAAATCTTTATGAGACGGGGTATAGGTTATTCAAAAAAATTGAACGATTATATATCGCACTGCAAAATTAAGAAAAAAAAGCGAGAAATCTTTGAAAAGTGACATCAATAATATTTATATCTGTATAAAATTCGTATTTATACGTATTAAAAATGTTACAAATTATAATGTCTAATTCAACTTTTTTTTATACTTTTGCATCAAACTAACCTAAATTATGTATAAAAGTCTTGGTTTGGACATAGTAATTTATAGTGTCAGATGCGTCGCATATTCTTTATAATCATATTATTGCTAATTGTTGGGCTGTCGCCTGGCGAAACCTGTGCGATGCAGCGTACAGGGCGGCTTTTCGATGACCGCGCAGTTGTGGCGGGGGAATATTCCGGTTTTTGTCAGGATAGTTACGGATTTATATGGATTGGTACCAACAGGGGATTGATTCGTTTCGATGGTAACAGCTACGACATTTATCGTCATGAAGATGCCGTCCAAGGCTCACTGAGCGACAGCCGTATCTTGGGGGTGCTTTGCGACACTAAAGGACGTTTGTGGGTTGCCACTGCTAATGGATTGAATCTTTACCATGCTTCAGAGGATATTTTTGAAGTCATACCGATACCTGCAAAAGATTTTTACGGATATATTATCGGGCTTGATGAACAGGTTGATGGCACAGTGACGTTCTTGGTCTCCGGTGTGGGTCTGTATATTATTGATGATGAAGATGGAAAATCTCCGGTAGCGGTAAAATACATGACGCAGACATACGAGAAGGACCTCAATACCATAGCATGTGCCCGTTCCGGCAGAATTTACCTTGGTTCGCGAGATGGGACTGTCTATTCAATGGCTCCTAACGGAAGCATCACCCCGATAAAAGTAGCTGATGGCTCATATATTGTTGACCTTGCTGTTGAAAAGGACGACAATGTGCTTGTATGCACGCTTTCAGATGTGTATCGAATATATGCCTCTGACGGAACCTCGCGCATTCTGACTTCAGATGATAACCTTATTATAAGCGATCTGTCGAAGGCCACGGGTAGTAAAGTGTATGTAGCCACGCAGGGACAAGGGCTTTTTTCAGTGACTGCCAACTCTGATAAGATAGAGCCTTCAACAGATATATATTGTCCGTTCCTTAATATTAGTGTCGCCAAGATTGGAGCTGTATATGCATCTCCGGATGGAAATCTATGGCTCGGATGCAATTATCAAGGAATTGTTATGGTGCCGGGCAAGAATATACCTTTTCATTACAGGAAATTAAGTGATATATACCCTGACTTCGGCGGTGGAATGAGGGCAATGTCACTTTGGAAGGAAAATGTCATAGCATGTCTTGACAAAGGTAGGGTTGCAATCTTTTCGCCTGATGGGCGGCTTGTCCGCTCGGCGATTATTCCCGGAGGCGGCTCTATAACCCATATAGAGTTTATAGGTGATGATAAGGCACTTGCGAGTGTTGCCGACAATGGTATATGGCAAGTTGATCTCAATTCCGGAGCAGTCAGTAAATTTCTTGATATCCCCGGCAAATACCCGTCGGTAGTTATTGCTCCCGGCAGGGATGGTGAATTATTTGTCGGTGTGCATGGAGCGGGTCTCATGAGATATAACATGAACACGGGAGAGAAAAACTGGATTCCATTTGATCCGGATGGAAATAAGTTGACAAATCCATATATAACGTGCCTGAATCGTACCGACGACGGCAAGGTCTGGATTGGCCTCTATGGTGGCATCGCCTGTTACGATCTCAATGAAGACCGACTTCTTGAAATCAATCAGGAACCATTCCTGAAGGGTGCAACCTTCGCAATTGTGCCATGTCTTACCGACTCGTCTGTTTGGGTTGGCACAAGTCATGGCCTCATCCATCTTGACCCGACAAAAGGTGTGCTGAAGAAGTTTACTACTGCCGATGGGTTGAGCGACAATGATATACGTACCCTGACCCGCGACCATAAAGGTGGTAAATGGATTGGTACAATGCGAGGACTTTCGTATCTCCCTGCAGACAACGACACACTTCTATCTTATTATGGAGGAAATGGACTGATTGAGACTTCGTTCAACATTGTGAGGTTTTCTCCGGAACATAAGCGGGTATTTCTCGGCAGTGACCTCGGCATCACATCATTCATGCCGGATTCCCTTCCTGCTCCCGGATTTGACCGTGAGGTGAAGATTTCTGCGATGTATCTCAATGGCAAACGTATAGCACCGGACAGTGGAAATGATAAATGGCGTGTTGTGGAGGCAACAGATAGGAATCCGGTCACCGTATATCTTCCCTACAAGGAGAATGCCCTGACGCTCCGTCTGTCTACAATGGATTATAGAGATGCGTCAAATGTGCGTTATATCTGGCGGCTCAGCAATAAGGATGCCTGGATTCCCGGGGCGCCCGGTGAAAATCTCATCAGTCTGCCGCATCTTGATCCCGGTGAATATAATCTTGAGATCTGTGCCCTTGAAAATAATGTCAGCTCTGTTGCCAAGAAGGTCAGGATAATTATATCTACACCTTGGTATATGTCGTTTTGGGCCAAGCTTGCATATCTTGTGATATTCCTTGCTATCTTGGTTCTCGGATTTATTGTCTATAAGAAGAAGAAGGATGAGGAGGTCAATGAAGATAAGATAAAGTTCTTTATGGATGTTTCCCACGATATCCGCTCTCCCATGACTCTCATCATGAGTCCTCTTGAGTCACTTATGAAAAAGAATTTGGAGCCTGAAGTGGATTCCAAGCTGCGAGTTATGCATCATAATGCCCAAAGGGTTATGAATCTGATGAACCAGCTTCTTGATATCCGTAAGCTGGATAAGGGCAAGATGCGTCTTAGCTGCCGGAAAACAGACATTGCTGTGTTTGTTAAGGATCTTGTTGATCTTTTCAAGCCACAGGCAGAGGAAAAGAAACAGACTCTCGGTTTTTCCTATTCCGGTGAACCTCTTGAAATTTGGCTTGACAGGGATAATTTTGACAAGATCATGGTCAATATTATTTCCAATGCTATCAAATACACTCCTGAAGGAGGGACGATAGATGTGGATTTGTCTAAGGTCAATGATGATAAGATGGGCGAATGTGTTCGTGTAAATGTGACCGACTCCGGTATTGGTCTGGATACAAAAATGATTTCGCGCCTGTTTGAGCCATTCTATCGGATAAGGGAGGATCATGCCCCGGCTACAACCGGGACCGGAATCGGTCTTGACCTGTGTCGTCGTCTTGTGGAGCTGCATCATGGTAAAATTGAAGGTCAAAATCGTGAAGATGGAATAAAGGGAAGTGTCTTCTCCGTCACCATTCCGATAGATCCTGCCCGTTATGGCGAGGAGGAACTGAATAATTCAGCATCAGAAGAATACGATAGCGGTCAGCATCTCATGATGAGCGGGGTGGCAAGTACAGGCGAGGTCAAATCAAGGCGTAAGCCGCTGACCGCCGGCAGAAAGGTGCTTGTTGTGGATGATGATGCGGAACTTCGTGGATATCTGGCATCATCCTTAGGGAAAGACTATAAAGTTAAATCTGCTACTGATGGAAACGAGGCTTTGAAGATTGTGGCAGACTGGAAACCTGATATTGTGGTCAGCGATGTCATGATGCCAGGAATGGATGGTCTGACACTTTTGAAGCGTCTTAAGGCAAATGCAGAGACAAATCATATTCCGGTTGTGCTTCTCAGTTCAAAGACTGCTTTGGCAGATCGCATGTCGGCGTGGGATAAGGGAGCAGACGGATATCTGGGTAAACCGTTCAACACAGAGGAACTGGAGGCTCTTGTCGACACGCTTGTAGAGAATAGGCTCCGTCTGCGCGGTAAATTCTCCGGAGCACAGGACACGGAAGGAAAAATAGAGGCTCCGGATATGAAAGGAAACGACGAAGTGTTGCTTGAGCGCATAATGAGGGAGATCAACGCGCATATCGACGATCCTGATCTGAACGTTGAGAAATTGTCGTCGGAGGTTGGTGTGAGCCGAGCGCATCTCCATAGGAAGATGAAGGATCTTATAGGTATGACTCCGAGCGACTACATACGTAATATCAGACTGAAGCGTGCTTGTGAGCTTCTGAAGCGTCCGGATATTGAGGTGACTCAGGTAGCGTATAAGATAGGTTTCACCTCACAGCCACATTTCTCGTCACATTTTAAACGATATACAGGTTTCTCTCCCTCCGAATACCGTGCGAAATGCCTTTCCGGTTCAGATCCGGGAGTTGACATAAAATTAGAATGATAAGGGCGCCTTTTGGCGCCCTTTGACGTTTTTGTATGCTTCGTATTCAAATTTGAATGTGTTGTAACCGTTGAGAAATACATGTTTTACATAGATGTATGTGGATTTGCAAGATTCTCACTAATTTTGCAACCGTAAAAACTAACTGAAATAACTATGTTTTCCAAGCCTGATGTGCTATCGTTTTGGGATTACAAAGTTACAAGGTTTTAAGTAGATACAGTAAATACAGTTATTTTGATTAAAGGTAGGTTATAAGTGCTTGACCGCTATCTTACAAATGAAGATATTTTTTTAGTAAAGATTGATTATAGGTTTAGTTATTAGGTAGTGGTTGTGGCGTGGGATGCGAGATGCATGTCTGCTGCAACCTTTTTTTATGCCCTATAATATGAGATGATAATATGGGATGGCTTTGGTGTCGCGGCCGGAGGTCGCACCCTGCTTATCTTGCTTATGGGGTGGATGGGGCCGGAGTGCATGCTGCGTATGGTGGAAACGTCGATAATTTTAATGCTTTTGGCAATGCAAATAGCCTATAAAATGTGTTGCATTGCTAAGATATTGACAATAAATATTATAAATAAAATATAATACAAATATTAATGATTTTGAGACTAATTTTAGACGAGTTGTTACAAATAGTGACACAATAGCTATCCTTTCGCGCGTGTGAAATGAACATAATTGCTAATTTTGCATCACTAAAATCAAAACGCAATGACAAGAAAACTAACCAACATCGCAATTGCATTCGGCTGCCTTGCCGGGCTGTCGGCTTGCTCTTCGAAAACTGCAGGGATCTCGCCGCAGAGTTCTGTGGCAATTTTCGATTCCTTCAGCTATGAAGGCGACGATTCGTTCTATAAGGCGAATCCCCTGCCCGATGAGAGTTCCTACTACAATCCGGTGCTGGCTGGATGGTATTCAGATCCCTCTCTCTGTACGAATGGCAAAGGAGATTATTTCCTGGTGACATCCACATTCACATTTTTCCCAGGTGTTCCAATTTTTCACAGTCGCGATCTTGTGAACTGGGAGCAGATAGGTCACGTTCTGACACGCGAGTCTCAGCTCGTGAATATGGAGAAGCAGCATGTGAGTGGTGGAATCTTTGCGCCGGATATCGCATACAATCCTGCAAATGAAACTTACTATATGGTTACGACCAACGTTGGAGCCGGTAATTTCTTTGTCAAGACCAAGGATCCTTTCGGTGAATGGAGCGACCCGATCATGCTTCCGGAAGTGGCCGGTATCGACCCTGCCTTCTTTTTCGACGACAATGGAAAAGCATATATTGTCAACAATGATGATGCACCTGATGGCAAGGCCGAGTATGACGGACACCGCACTGTTCGTGTAGTCGAGTTTGATACTGCCACCGACAAGTGTGTTGGCGAACGCCGTATAGTCGTCAACAAAGGCTGCCGTCCGGAGGAGAAGCCAATATGGTGTGAAGGTCCTCATATATATAAGGAGGGCGATACATATTATCTGATGACAGCCGAGGGTGGCACAAGCGGATGGCACAGTGAGGTAATCTACAAAGGCTCCTCACCCTTCGGACCCTTCACGCCATGGGATGCAAATCCAATCCTCACCCAACGCACGTTGGATCCTAACCGTGAAAATCCCGTCACCTGTGCCGGCCATGCCGACATGGTAAAGACTCCTGAAGGAGACTGGTGGGGCGTGTTCCTCGCATGCCGCCCGGTTGAAGGCGATAAGGAGAACCTCGGACGGGAGACATTCCTTCTTCCGGTCAAATGGTCAGACGACGGTTGGCCCCGTTTCGTGGAGAATGACGAGGCAGTTCCTCTTCTCGGAAACAAGCCGGGTGTCAAGAGAAATGAGAAAGTGACTTTCGGCAACTATACCCGCACCGACAATTTCAAGGATTCAGTATTGGATCAGGAATGGATGACATTGCGCGGCACAGCTGAAGACTATTATTCTCTTACCGACAATCCGGGACATCTCACCGTTAAGTGCGCCGACGTCAAGTCGAGCGAGAAGACAGTCCTACCTTATGTCTGCAGAAGATTAAATCACCATAACTTTAACGCATGCACACACATGACATTTGTCCCCGAAAGCGACTCGCAAGCAGCCGGGATGCTCCTTCTTAAGGATGAGACGCATCAATACCTGCTTGCACGTACAAAAAACGGAGACACACACAAGATTGAAGTCCGGAAGATAGCTGAAGATGGCAGCCACACGATAGCTGAGCTGCCTGTAGATGCCGAGCTTGCGGCATTAGACTTCAAGATTTCCGGCAAGGGTTTGAAATATGGATTCCATTATTCCACCGACGGGGGCAAGACTTGGGAGAAGCTTGCCGAAGACGTGGATGCGGGATTCACCTCCACGGCAGAGGCTGGGGGCTTCACCGGAACGGTGGTCGGGCTCTATGCTTCGAATGCTGAAACTATAGATTGAAATTATAATTCCATTATACTTTAATATTTAATAGCGATGAAAAATGTAAAGAAAACGTTTCATTACATTGCGTTACTAATGGCAATGCTGGTGACGGGAGCAATTTCCGCTCATGCAGAGAAAGTCAAAGGTAACGTCACCGATGAGTCGGGCGAACCACTCATCGGCGTGACAGTCCGTGTGGATGGTACCTCTGCAGGTACTGCTACAGACATTGATGGAAATTATACCATTGATGTCGCTAACCTAAACAAAGACGTCCTGCTCTTCTCCTATGTCGGAATGAAGGAGATCAAGGAGGCAGTTAAAGGACGTAAAGTCATTAACGTAGTCATGAAAGAAGACGCCGACGTTCTTGATGAGGTCGTTGTCGTTGGTTATGGCCAGCAGAAGAAAGCATCTGTGGTCGGCGCCATTACTCAGACTACGGGTGAGGTGCTCGAACGTGCTGCCGGTGTGCATGATATAAGTGCCGCTCTTACCGGTAACCTCCCCGGCGTCATCACAGTTCAGTCTTCAGGTATGCCCGGCGACGAAAGCGCAAAGATCACTATCCGTGGTGCATCATCATGGAACAACAGCGATCCTCTCGTGCTCGTCGATGGTATCGAACGTGACATGAACAGCGTCGACGTAAGCTCAGTTAAGTCAATTTCTGTACTTAAGGATGCATCTGCAACTGCCGTTTACGGTGTGAAAGGTGCAAACGGTGTAATCCTTATCACTACTAAGCGTGGTCAGGAAG
>CAYQXG010000024.1:0-34150 GCA_964421525.1 uncultured Sangeribacter sp.
CACTCGCCCAAAACCGCCCCGGGGCTCTTAAAATCTTTATGAGACGGGGTCTAATTCTTAGCGTAGTATTTGCGGTTGGCATCTTGTATTCCAGTTATGAGGTGATAAACGACTGGATATGCAATAAACAGAAATCCGCAAAGACAACTGTCACCTACAAGATGAAGTATCATGCTCTCTGGATAGTGGTATTTGCCTATCTCATCTATATGGAATTGACCAATTGATGGGGGTGCAATAATATATCATTGATCATTTATTATTAACAAAACAAATTACAAACATGACAAGTCAAAAAGCAAGCAGAATCGCAGCAAAATGCAAGGAATAATCGCTTGTCAATATCAAAAAGCGCGGGAAGGCCATAGTCTCCCCGCGCTTTTTTTTGCACACATGGCGAAAATATTTATCTTCGCAGACGAGATTGCCAGTCTTGGATTATGCACTAAGAAGGTAATTCTTTTTGCTGTAAAACGGTAATTGTTTCCTTGATTCGTTTGTCATTGTATATATACTCCAAATTATAGAAATCAGAAAAAATGCCCGAATTATGACTGCAATCAATCTAATGAAGGAAGATAACCAATTTATATATACAGATTCAGCGGATTACAGTTTTTGTATCGGTGAAATTGAAAAGAGTATCTCCATTTCTGATCAAAAAAGAAGATCCTTTCGGAGATTAATAAAATGGATGAAAAACAAATATGTCGTCTGGTCAATCAGACAATTCTTGGTTCTAAAATTTATAATGAATTTATCCTATTTGCCATGACTGCTATGGGATGAAGAAAGGGGAATCATTTCAAACATAAAACAGTAGCAATATGAAAACAACTTTAATATTTGCATGCTTGCTTTTGCTTTCACTATCCAATCTGGCATCGGCAGACGATTCCATATCGGCTAAGCAACTGAAGGAAGTGACAGTGGCAGGAGAGAGGGAATGGATAGAAGACGGAATAATCAACATTCTGCCGACAAAGACAGAGAAGAAGCTTTCCAACAGTCCTGCAACGCTCATACAGTCGATGAACCTTACTTTTCTCAGGGAAGAAGACGGCAATATTGTCAACCTGTCGGGGGAGAAAGTGCCGGTCTTCATCAATGGAGAGGAGGCGGAGGATATCGATATATCAACTTTCTGGCCCAAGGAAGTTAAAAAAGTACAGTATATGGAATATCCACAAGACCCGTCATACAAGGGAGTCAAGTATGCCGTCAACTTCATTATGCCGAGATATAAGGCAGGCGGAGTGACCAAAATCAACCTGTTCCACAAGACGCCGTCAAACGGATATGACAGGTTAGCCTCAAAGCTGGTCTGCAAGAAAATGACCTACGGCCTGCTGTTCGACGGGAACTACTACAGGAACCACGACGGAGCATCCACCGGAGAGACGGACTACCGGGATATATATTACGGCAACAGTAGCTACGAGGCCCTGTCACGAAAGGAAGACAGCCGAAGCGACGTGGCTTTTGAAGGGATCAAATGTGCCTTCAACGCCAGATACTCGGGCGAGAAACTGCAGATGACCCACACGTTCTCGCTGGGCTGGGACCGGAATCCCGGAAGCTCGACAGCAGGGACAGACTTATGGAGCCCGGATTTATTCGGCTCATCAAGATCGCAGACATACGACCGGTCCCGGAGGTTGTCCCCGCAGCTCCAAGGGAACTATGAACTGACGCTCGGCAAGCGCTGGTATGTCTCGGCTACATGGCTTTACTCCTACGCCCGGAGCAATTCAGCATACAGCAGCCGCTTCGGATTGGCAGACCCCGTCATCAACAGCAATAAGGAGGATGTCAATTCCGCAGCAATATCAGTGATCCCCACCTTCAGGCTCTCAGGCAGATGGTCATTCCAGCTTAGACTCGAGGGGAGCCTGGATTGGTTTTCCACGCTCTACGGGGGGACTGTCGAGACAACGCAGCGACAGTCGCGCCAATATACGGAGTCGTCCTTCAGGATCAGCTGGCTGCCGTTACGCACTCTCAGGCTTGCACTCGAGCCCGGGCTTGCAGCATCCCTGTGGCAGATCGCCGGCGTAAGGCAGCATAAGCTTGACCCTATCGTCAACGCCAATGTGACTTGGAACCCGATAAGGAAGTTCACGCTAAACGGGACGTTGGGCTTTTACACGGAAGCCGCCTCTCCCGGCGAGTCCAATCCCGTCTTGGTGAAAAGTTCTGATCTGCTCTGGATGTCGGGAAACCCGTATCTAAGGAATTCCAACTCATGGGATTTCACTGTCAGTTCCTCATACAGGCCGGTGAATCCGCTGTCGATTTCAATGGCAGTGACGTATGTCAGGCTGGGAAACCAGTCCGAGACAAGATATACTCCTGCTCCGATGGAGATGGGGGGGCTTGTCAGGGAACAGGTGAATGGAGAGCCTACCGATCACCTCTTCCTCCGCTTCAACATAAGGGGGACTTTCTTCAAAAGAAAACTTTCCGTAGGCCTCAGTCCGGTCTATCATCACAATAGATCAGGAAGAACCTCGCTCGATCACCTCTCAGTGTCGGGCAACGCTGATTACACGGTGGGCAATTTCAGGATCTCGATGCAATACACCGGACCTAACAAGAGCCTTGCCCAGTCCGGAATGGAGAGTAAATGGAGGCAGGACTACTTCAACGCGTCTGTGACATACGGAAACGGGAACATCTACGTGAGCCTCAAGGGCGAGGATCTTTTCCACTCCCGCGAAAGGCGAACATCGGCATACGTGTCTCCATATTTCTGCTCCTCTTATACCAGGATGACAACCGGAAGAAGAGTCTCACTGAACTTTACATACACATTTGCTTACGGCAAGAAGGTTGATAAGGATATTGACATCAACGGTCCCGAATCTGTAAAGACAAGTGTGCTCTCTGCTTCAGAGTGATTGATATGTTCAAGTGCTTCCGACAGATCGAGCATTCCGACTGCGGCCTGACTTGCATACGCATGATCGCGCGCCATTATGGCGCGGACATCCCCATGAGGCACCTGCATTCCATATCGGATCTGAACCGCCTCGGAATGTCGATAAAGGATATGACTTCGTGCTTTGCGAAAATAGGAATGTATTCCGCCGCGGCGAAACTGATCCGTGGAAAGGCTTGCAAGATTCCCCTTGTCTTCCTTCGACAGGAAGGTAAGTTCCGATTTAGTCCAGAAAATTGATGACCGCGGGAGATTCCATATTTCGCAAAAAATTTTGTAGTTTCATCGAAAAATGCTATTTTTGTGAGAAAATAGATTCGTGATGAAACTACACCATATTCTGACACATAGTTGCCTTTTATCTCAGGTCTCTGCTTTGATAGGAGCCGGAGCCGCCATTTGCATGTTGGGATTACCGGTCCATGCACAATCCGTGACATGTGCTACCGACCCGCTCTCGCCCGGGTATCTCCATCGGGCATCGACGATGCTGCTGACAGGTAATCCGCTTGGCACTGCAGACCAAACTGCAGCATGCGCCGATGACTACGAAGGTTTCACGGATGAAATGAAAGCTGAATGGCTTGCCCTTGAAGGAGCCTCGCTGTTCGAGCGTAATAATCCGGAATGTGTCGGTGTGCTTCAGCGTCTGACAGATGAATTCCCCACCTATAAAAAATCAACGCAGGCTTTACTGACGCTCGGCGACTGGTATTGGCTCCACGCCGACTGGCACGAGGCAATAGAAGAATATTCAAAAGTTGACATTAATAATCTGGGGTCAGAACAAAGCCATCTCTACAGTTACCGCAAGGCTCTGGCATATCTGAAATGCGGTCTGCCGGAGAATGCAGCTCCACTGCTTGAATCAATTGCCTCGGATGCGGAATATACACTTGCAGCTGAATACTACACAGGCTACATCCATTACCTGAACAAAGACTACGACACCGCCTACCGCATGATGCAGGAAGTGTCGCAGCAAAGACTATTGCCCGATGGTATTGAGCCACTCTACTACATGGCTCAGATTGAATATCTGCGCGGACAATATGACGACGTAATAGACCATGCCAAGAGCATCTTTGGAAATAATAAAGCGGAAGAACTGATTCCTGAACTTAACAGAATAACAGGTCTAAGTTATTTCAAAACAGGCGACAACATATCAGCACGGCCACTCCTTGAGAAATTTGTGGCCTCAACCGATTCTCCAAATGATGATGCCGTCTACGCACTGGGAGCGATCCAATATGCCGACGGAGATCTTGATGATGCAGAAAAGAACCTGCGGACCCTCACCGACCGTAACAATGACCTTGCACAAGGAGCATACCTATATTTGGGTCAGATAGCAGAACATAAAGGAGATCTCAAGGCTGCTGCCATTGCATTCAACAAGGCTGCCAATATGGCTTTTGATACAAATGTGGCCGAGACGGCACTCTATAACCACGTAGTGGCACTTACCAAAGGGGGAAATGCCCCCTTCTCAAGCAGTATCACGATGCTTGAAGATTTCATAAAGCGATATCCGGACTCCCGATATTCATCAGAAGTGCAGGAAAGTCTTGCATCTGCATATTTTTTTGAAAACGACTATGCAAAGGCACTTGCATCAATAAACAGGGTGAAAAATCCATCGCAAGCCACTCTGGCATCAAAACAGAAAATACTCTATAAACTCGGCACGAGCGAGATTACAACAGGCAATTCCGTGCTTGCCGCCCAACATCTGAGAGAAGCTGCCGACATGAAGAGCACGGATCCTGCTATCGCCGACGAATCGCGCCTTTGGCTTGGAGAAGCCCTATACGCCAATGGCGATTATATGGGGGCCGCTGCCGCATATACTTCTGCACTGAGAGGGAATCTGACTGCTGCCAACAAACTCTCAGCGCGCTATGGACTTGCCTATTCTCAATTCAAATTGGAGAATTGGAAGGAAGCCCAGAAAAATTTCTCGGAAATATCAGGAAACCGCAACAGTCCGGCTGCAATGAAAGGGGACGCCCTTTTACGCGATGCAGATTGTCTGCTATATATGGGCGATTACAAAAAAGCCTCCTCAGTATATGAAAGAGCCACCCATGAGGAATACGGAGATGCAGACTACGCTGCTTTCCGCCATGCCGTCACATCCGGAATTACCGAGGGCACCGATGCGAAAATGAAAAAGCTCAATGCCTTCCTGAAAAACCGACCAAATTCGAAATGGACAGCCGAAGTGCTGCTTGAAGCAGGAAAGACAATGGCAGCCCTCGACATGCCCGACAAGGCCGCCCCCTATTTTGAAAAGCTCACGCAAAAATATCCAAAAGACAACAAAAGTCGTTCCGGTGTGCTTTCCTTGGCCCTTTCCTACATGAAACAAGGGGAAAAAGAAAAAGCCAAGAAAGCCTATAAAGACCTAATCCGCACATGGCCAACAAGCGAAGAGGCATCTCTTGCCAACGATGACATGCGACGTATATGTGCCACCGACGGAACCCTCATAGACTATGCGGAATTCCTATCAGGAATTAACGGTGCGCCACAGATTGACACGGATGAAATGGATGCCATAACTTTCGAGGCGGCAGAGACAGCTTATGCGTCAAACCAGAGCAACACCAAGCTGCTGGAGCAATATGTCAACAAATTCCCAGACGGCCGGTATCTCGCCAATGCACTGATGGACCTTGCCGAAGCAGCCGACAACGAGGGGGATGCATCAAAAACATTCATCTATCTTGACCGACTGCTTTCGGCAAGAGGCGACTCACCCCAAGTTCCGTCAGCACTATTCCTCAAGGCCGATCTTCTTGAGAGTGCCGGGGAGAGAGAAAAAGCACTTGAAGCATTCCTGGCGCTTGAGCAACGCGGAGGAACCGAATTTGCACCTGAAGCAACCGCAGGAGTCATGAGGAACACAGACAATGCCAACCAACGCACCGCTTATGCCCGCAAACTACTGTCGATGGGAGGAGTGACTGCCGAAGATGCAGAGGAAGCCAGATTCTACGAAGCCTCCGGACTACTTCATAGCAACCAAAGTGGAATTGGAGAGTCAGCACTCAAGTCTTTGGCTGCGTCTCCCAACTCAATATCAGGAGCGAAAGCGGCCGTGGAACTTGGAGAATGGTATCTGGAAAAGGGAGACATTGAGAATGCACACTCCACACTTGAAGAATTTACGGAAGCCGGATCCGTACATTCATACTGGTTGGCTCGTGGCTTCATCGCACTTGCCGACGTCTACCACTCCGAAGGCAACGATTATCTGGCAGTGGAATATCTAAAAAGCCTGCGCGACAACTATCCGGGCGATGAAGAGGATATAGCAACTGCCATATCAGAAAAAATCAGAAAATACTCTACTAAGTAACTGATCAGATGAAAACAACCATATTAATAGCGCTTGCCGCCACTGCGGTTATATCATCCCCTATGTCAGCCCAAAACTTATCGGAATCAGTCACCGTGGAGGGGAAATATACACCTGAAATAATCCAAGCCGACCGCCTGGCCCTATTGCCAACGACCATTTCACTTAAGGCACCGGAATCTACAATGACTTTCGACCGAATTGGAGTGAATGCCAATTTCTCACCGGATGCACTCAGCATGCCTGCAACAGGATGGCGCACCACAAAAGTCTACGACACGTCAAAGGGATATGTAGGCCTCCGATTAGGGAGCTGGCTCAATTCATCTCTCTCGGCAGGCTTTGCAGCCATAGACGACGACCGCACCAAGCTAAACGTTTATCTACAGCACAACTCCACATCGCTATGGGAGGCATGGAAAGAGGATGCAGCCCAGGGCGTACCGGCAGCAGACAAACGATTCAGATATGACGAGACCTTAGGGGCCTGCCTTTCCCACAATATAGCGGGAGCCGGCACACTCAATGCGCAGCTCCAATATCATGTAGGATATTTCAATTACTATGCTTCCCGGACAATATCATCGGGCGAAGGAAAGACCAAGGCACCCACCCAGACCATCAACGATCTCTATGCCAGTGCCGACTGGACCGGCAACACTACCGGCAATCTACAATATGGAGTGAGAGCCGACCTACGTCATTTCGCCTACCGTGCGATGTACACAACCTCTCTTTCGAACTCCCCTGCCTTGGTTTACTCCAAAGGGGAACGGGAATCTATGGTGGATTTTGGAGGAGACATCGCCTACCGGCTCAATTCCAATTCTAACATCGACGTTGACTTGCTCTATACAGGAGTGCTCAACAGCATAGGCAACGACGTGAACCGCGTCCGCCTCGTGCCGGCATATAACCTTAAAGGGAGGGACTATTCGCTGCATTTAGGAATAGACATGGCAGTAGTAGGTAATGGAAAGACACGCTTCAGGATAGCACCCGATGTTCAATTCTCGATGCGCAGCGGCCTTTCCGCATTCTCAGCAAAGATAGGGGGAGGAACCCGCCTGCGCACACTTGCATGGATTCATCAGATGGACTATTATGCCAATCCGACTGCCGGCTGCCATCAGGCAGCATACTCCCCGCTCGACATTGCCTTAGCCTATCAACTCAATCCCGGCGGTAAGTGGACATTCGGACTTAAAGGGATGTGGCAGACAGTGATTGATGAAACTCTCGGCGGTTACTACCAAGCATACCTCAACGGCATTGCTAACATTTATGAAGGTATTCCGGGCAACCGACTCCATGGCTTCAGCATTGCTGTCAACGGAGGATATGAATTCAACCGGTATTTTTCTATAAACGGAATAATAGCGTGGCAACCCCAACACGGCAACACCGGTATCCTCAACGGTTTCGACCGTGCTGCATTAACGGCAGATATTTCTGCCGAGTCTCATCCGACCGACAAGCTCTCGATAGCTCTCGATTATGGATTGCGGGCCAAAAGGTTTCTACTTCCGGGCAACATAAGCCGTCTAAACCTTGCGGCAGACTACAGGCTAACCGACAGAATAAGCGTTGGAGCTGAACTCAACAACCTTCTCAACCGCAAGGAGATGCTGCTGCCATGCTTACCGACCGAAGGCTTCAATGCCGCTGCCGGACTGCAGATTGTGTTCTGACGTTTAGCAGGTAGCTAAGTAGTTCACAAATAATAAACGATATATGAACAAATTCACTTGAAACCTTATTGCAAAAATTTCATCAGCTACATCAATAAACATTAAATTGAGGGTATTTGTTAACGATAATAGAATCTCGCCCAAACGCCCCGGGGCTGTAAAAATCTTTATGAGAAGGGGTCTTATATGTTAACGCTATATGAAACACAAAGAACAAAATACATCAGATAAACCGCTCACGCTTGAATATTCAAACGAAGACGACCGTGCCTACGGACTCGCCGGAATGGCAATATCTCTTGCCGCTCTCAATGCCTTCGACCGCATAGCAGAAGTAAGTCTTGATGGAGACGACGACACGATGGTGGAATTCTCCAATGAATATTACTTCTCCGGAAGTCCGTCGATATCACCCAAAAGCACATGGGACAACCTTGTGCAAAACTTTCATATAACCGCCTCAATGGTGATCAGCAATGTCATGTCGCGTTCGATGGTACGCATGCACCGCGACGTTCCTGTAGAGATACTCGGCACTCTACACGATGAGATCCTGCGCGAGGGTAGGGATAGCTGTGGGCTTGAGGACGACGAAATCGATACACTCTTCAACCGCACACTAAGCTATTCACGCC
Source organism: uncultured Sangeribacter sp. (assembly GCA_964421525.1). GTDB lineage: Bacteria > Bacteroidota > Bacteroidia > Bacteroidales > Muribaculaceae > Lepagella. Next base: position 8,635 of record CAYQXG010000024.1, read on the forward strand.
GCATCTTCTCCAATCCGAGGCTACATCCTGCCATTGATGAATTTGCACGCATCATCTCCCGCCGGCGTACACTCAGCGGAAATGAGATAAGAGACGAACTGCGGCTGCTGCAAATTATTTAGAACAGGATTTAAAACCAAATTACATGCGGATGCACCGGGGTACATCCCCTCATATAAATAGGACAACCATGCAACTGACTATAGAAGAGATGCAGCAATCCATCGATGTATGGATCAAGGATATCGGAAACGGCTATTTCCCTCCACTTGCCAATATGGTTGTACTCACAGAGGAAGTGGGAGAACTTGCCAGGGTTATGGTCAGGAAATATGGACCGCAGGTGGCTAAGAAAGGAGACCTTGACAAGGACATAGAGGAGGAACTTGCCGATGTGCTTTGGGTCGTAGGTTGTCTTGCCAACCAGACAGGGGTCAATCTAACGGAGGCTTTCCAAAAAGCCATGAAAAAAAAGACCGACCGTGACCGTGACCGCTTTAAATAATGCATAATTCGAAATACAATATTCAAAACTAATCTAAATCATGAAACCTATTATAGAGTGCGTTCCTAATTTCAGTGAGGGGCGCGACAAAGCAAAGATAAAAGAAATCACAGATGCGATAGAAAGCGTAGAAGGAATCAGCTTGCTGGATGTTGATCCGGGAGAAGCCACCAACCGCACGGTAGTGACATTTGTTGGAGCTCCGGAAGATGTGGTGGAAGCTGCGTTCCGAGGAATCAAGAAAGCAGCCGAAGTAATCGACATGCGCAACCATCATGGAGCCCATCCACGTATGGGCGCTACGGATGTGTGTCCACTTATTCCGGTGTCAGGAATTTCTCTTGAAGAATGTGCGGCACTTGCCAGGCAACTTGCCGAGCGAGTGGCAGACGAACTCGATATCCCAACATATTGCTATGAGGCAGCGGCATTCAAGCCCGAACGTAAAAACCTCGCAGTATGCCGTGAAGGAGAATATGAGGCTCTACCAAACAAAATGGGTTCCGAAGAAAAGGGACCGGATTTCGGCAACCGTCCGTATGATGATGGAGTGGCAAGCACCGGAGCTACAACCATCGGAGCCAGAGACTTCCTTATCGCGGTAAACTTCAATCTCAATACTACATCAACACGCCGTGCCAACGCAATAGCTTTCGATGTGCGTGAAAAAGGACGTCCGATGCGCGAAGGAGGGAAAGTGACCGGCAAACCGATAAAAGACGAGGACGGAAATACGATAATGATTCCCGGCACCCTGAAAGGGACAAAGGCTATCGGATGGTATATAGACGAATATGGGATAGCTCAGGTTTCAATGAACATAACCGACATATCGCAAGTGCCTCTTCACGAAGCATTTGACGAGGTATGCCGCAAGGCAGACGCACGAGGGGTAAGGGTGACGGGCACAGAAATCGTCGGACTTGTGCCTAAGCGAACCCTTATTGAAGCAGGCAAGTACTTCCTTCGCAAACAGCAGCGTAGCTGCGGCATACCCGAAAGCGAGATAATCAGGATTGCCATAAAGTCGATGGGGCTCGACCAACTCTCTCCATTCGATCCCAAGCAAAAGGTGATAGAATATCTTATAGAAGACGATTCGTCAAAAAAACTTATCAATCTCACAGCCCGTGGACTTGCAGAGGAGACAGCATCGGAGTCTCCTGCACCCGGTGGAGGCAGCATATCCGCATATATGGGTGCACTTGGTGCAGCTCTTGGCACAATGGTAGCAAATCTTTCTGCGCACAAAGCCGCCTACGATGACCGCTGGGAGGAATTTTCCGATATCGCCGAGATAGGAGAGAAACTAATGGAGGAGCTTCTGCATCTGGTGGATGAGGACACAGCAGCCTTCAACCGTATCATGGCTGTGTTCGGGATGCCGAAAAAGACAGAAGATGAGAAAGCGGCACGTGCTGCTGCCCTTGAGGAAGCGACACTATATGCCACCAGGGTGCCGTTAAGCACCATGAAGAAAGCTTATGAAGTGTTTGATGTGGTCGAGAATATGGCAGCCAACGGCAATCCCGCCTCAGTCACCGACGCAGGAGTGGGGGCACTTGCAGCCCGTGCAGCCATCAGGGGAGCCGGACTGAATGTGCGCATCAACGCAGCCGGACTTAAAGACCGGGCAACAGCGGAAGCCTTGACAGCGGAAGCAGCCGAGATTGAAAATCTCGCTGAGAAAAGAGAGAGCTCAATACTAAAGATAGTCACATCAAAAATGTAACCCCTATATGAAACTCCCCCGCATCAACCTGCTTGTGCAGATTCTGATTGCCATAGCCCTTGGCATAGGCGCCGGATGGGTATTACCTTCATGGCTCGGCAGACTTTTCATAACTTTCAATGCAATCTTCAGCCAGCTATTGGGATTCCTGATACCGCTCATCATTGTAGGTTTTGTAGCCCCTGCGATATCAGATATCGGCAAACAGGCAGGCAAGATGCTTCTCGCCACGGCACTCATAGCTTATGCAGCAACGATCTTCTCCGGATTCATGAGTCTTGCAGTTGGTGAATCCCTATTCCCCCACCTCATAACACCCGGCTCGGCAGGCGACATTAAGGAATCGAACGATCTGACACCATATTTCACAGTTGAGATACCCCCTTTGATGAGTGTTATGACCGCACTCGTCACTGCCTTCATCGTGGGGATCTGCCTTTCATTGATGAAAGGACAGGTTCTTAAAGAAGCCTTCTCGGAACTTAGGGAAATAGTGGAGATGTGCATACGCGGGCTCATCATTCCCCTACTTCCGATATACATATTCGGAATATTCCTGAACATGACAGTCTCAGGCCAGGTAGCCGATGTGCTCTCAACATTTGCCAAGATAATCGGAGTCATATTTGCCCTTCACATATTGCTGCTCATTTTCCAATATTGTGTAGCCGCTCTCTTTGTGAAGAGAAATCCTTTCCCACTGCTATGGACCATGATGCCGGCATATTTCACGGCACTTGGCACACAGTCGTCGGCAGCCACCATTCCGGTGACACTCCGCCAGACAATCAAGATGGGGGTCAGCGAGGAGGTTGCAGGTTTTGTGATTCCACTCTGTGCCACCATACACATGAGCGGCAGCGTCATGAAAATTGTCACCTGCGCGCTTGCGATTATGATCATGCAGAGCATGCCATATAACATACCGATGATGGCGGGCTTCATTTGTCTTCTTGCAATCACCATAGTAGCGGCTCCCGGAGTTCCCGGAGGAGCTATAATGGCATCGCTCGGACTTCTTGCCAGCAATCTCGGATTTACAGAAGGAGACCTCGCACTCATGATAGCAATATATATAGCCATGGACAGTTTCGGAACGGCATGCAACGTGACCGGTGACGGATTTATCGCGCTGATAATCGATAAATTCTTTGGGAAAAAGAAGGCTCCTGCTGTAGTGGCGTAGTGAATATGGGAATGGCTCCAAAAATAGGTTGTAGATAAGTTTTTATTAAAAATCGCAAATTATTGCAGTTTGCATTCGCAAATTTAAAATAATTTATGTAACTTTACACTCGAAATTCCATTATAGGAAATCGAGTGTATTTTTTTTCATCGAGCAAGCATTGAAAAAGTTAGCCATGTCTGAGCCAATATATCACATACCCGCCCTACTGCCAGAGACTTTAGACTGCCTTGACATCAAGCCCGACGGCATATATGTAGACGCCACTTTCGGCGGTGGCGGTCATTCCCTTGCAATATTGGAAAGACTTGGTCGGAATGGCAGGCTTCTTGGCTTTGACCAGGATTCTGATGCAATAGCCAATGCCCCTGACGATCCACGGTTCACCTTTGTCAGGAGCAACTTCCGATTCATGCGGAATTTCCTCCGCTACCACGGCATAGACAAAGTGGACGGAATATTGGCAGATCTTGGAGTCTCCTTCCATCATTTCGATGATGCATCAAGGGGTTTTTCCTTCCGCGCAGATGCACCGCTTGACATGAGAATGAACCGGGAATCACCGTTGACCGCCGCCCGTTTGCTCGAAAACTACAGCGAGCGCGACCTTCTTTCGCTTCTGCGCACTTATGCCGACCTAAAAGATCCGGCAAAGGCAGCCAGGGCAATAGTTGCCGCACGTGCATCCAAGCCTATCCTGACCACTTTCGAACTTGCAGATGCAGTGAGGCCCGGACTCAATCCTAAAGGGGAGAAGAAAGAGATGGCACAAGTGTTCCAGGCATTGAGAATAGCTGTAAATTCAGAAATGGAAGCACTCACCTCACTGCTTTCAAACGCACCTGAAATGCTCAAGCAAGAGGGTAGGGCAGTGATACTGACCTATCATTCTGTGGAAGACAGAATAGTGAAAAATTTCTTCCGGTCAGGAAATGTGGAAGGAAAAATTGAAAAAGACTTCTACGGAAAGGTGCTTTGCGACTGGCGAGCAATCACCCGCTCGCCGATCACAGCCGATGAAGAGGAAGTGGAACGCAATCCTCGGAGCCGCAGTGCCAAACTGAGGGCAGCAGAACTTATCAGACAAGGATAACCAAGCTAAGAAAGGATAAAATAGGATGGCTAAAGCTAATTCAAAAAAGGGAACAACCAAGAAAAAGAGAGGGCTGGGTTCGGCGGTGACCAACACTGTCAGACGCAACACCGACGACCTGCGCAATGGGAAAGGGGTCTCACTTGAATTTTTCAAGCGAAACGCATGGCTCATAATAGCCATCATCACCGCCCTTATCGGAGTGATGGGCCTACGCTACCGCACAAAGACAAGGATGTCTGAAATAAAGCAGCTCAACAAGGAACTACAGAGGGCAGAGAGCGACAAACTTCACGAAAAGGCTTGGTATATGACACTTATACGTGAGACAGAACTCACGAAACTGACCACCGAGAAACATCTTGGACTCAAATATCAGGAGGAACCCCCGGTGGTGATTGAATGCGAAGGACTCAAATCTGAATCAGAATAACAAATCGCGACATGGCAAAAAAAGGAAACAAATACCGCATTTTTATCCGCTATGGCGTGATCACATTCATATTCCTGGTGATGGCTTTCGGCATCATCTGGAATATGTTTCGCACAACTGTGGTGGAGGCATCAGCATGGAATGAGCGTGCGGAAAAGCAACTTTCGCGAATCGACACCATAGCACCGGAAAGAGGCAGTATCCTCGCATCAAACGGCAATATCTTGGCTTGCAACGTTAAGGTCTGCGATATCAAGATAGACATGCGCCACAACAAAATAAAGGCAATGAGCAAGGATAAGCTAATGGCAAAGCTTGACTCTCTTGCCGACACCCTCGACAAGAAATACCCTCGCTTCGACCCCAATAAGGCAGATGCAGCCACCCGCAAGGCCAAGTCGTGGCGCGTAAGACTCCACGAAGAGCTGGATAAAGACCCCGACAAACGCACCCGATCGCTCACGGTGGCCCGTCATCGTCCGCTTGAAGAGTTTGATTCTGCCCGAAAGTTCGTTTTCATCCGTGATTTCAAGGGTGCAGGCTTCCGTTGCCCTCTCTATAAAGAGGAACATTCACGACGCATCTACCCTTATGGCAAGATGGCAAACCGAAGCATCGGACGAGTACACGAAGTGGTGAAAGACAAAAATCAGTTAAAAGGAGAAATCCACGGTTATTCCGGACTTGAAAAAGACCTTGATTCCCTCCTCTACGGAAAACCGGGCTTCGCAAAGCAAGTACCACTCACGAAAGGCTACGGATCATGGATCACAACTCCTCCAACCCCGGGCTATGACCTGCTTACCACAATCGACATCGACCTTCAAGACATAGTGGAGGAAAGCCTACAGAATATATGCTCCGAGACCAATTGCGAATGGGGCACAGCTATTCTTATGGAAGTAAATACAGGAGAAATCAAGGCCCTATCCAGCATAGAAAGAATGGACGACGGATCTTATGGCGAAGCCCTGAACAGAGCTGTGCTTCCGTATGAACCGGGATCGGTCATAAAGCCAATTTCCATGATGATTGCTTTTGAAGACGGCTTAATAAGCAATGTAAACCAGACTGTTGACTGCTCACCATTCCAGCTTACAAGAGACCCGCATGCTCCTACAATAAAAAACATGAAGCAGGTGATTGAGATGTCGAGCAACACAGGAATAGCACGAATAATCTTCAAGGGATATGCTTCAGACCCGGCAAAATATCATGACAGGCTTGCCTCCATCGGCTTTTTCGACAAAATAAACTCCGGAATAGCCGGAGAGCAGGTTCCGCAAGTGCGCCGCCTCGAACCCAAAGACAGCAAGGGACGCAACATAACCATGACAGCCCGTCATCTCGACCTCGCCCGGCAGGCGTATGGCTACAACACGATGGTGCCCCCGCTATATACATTGGCATTCTACAATGCCATAGCAAATCACGGTCGCCTCGTAAGACCTCACCTTGTGAGAGCATTACGCTCAGAAAGAGGAGACTCCATGATTCCAGTCAGCTATATACGCGACAATATCTGCTCCCCTGAAACGGCAGAAAAGATGAAGCAGTGCATCCATGAAGTGGTATGGGGAGAACATGGCACAGCACGCCTCGTGCGCGATGACCGTATCAAGATTGTAGGAAAAACGGGCACCGTCTTCCCTGTTGAGAATGGGAAATACAATCCGGCGAAGAGGCGTCTCGCTTTCTGCGGATTCTTCCCGTATGAGGAACCCAAATATAGCTGTATGGTTCTTGTCCAGGGGGCTGCCGGCCTGAGCGCCAACCGCACTTCAGGACAAGTGATGAAACAGATTGCACTTAAGATGCATGCAAGAGGGATGCTTATCGACACTCCAAGGCTCAGGAAGACAGCAACAGGCGAAAAACCTCTTGTTGCCGCAAGCATCAACAATGATTCCGAACAAATAGCCAACACACTTGGACATGCAATAAAGAAAAGCACAGGAAATAACAATTACCCGGCAGGGAAAGTGCCCGACGTCAGAGGTTTTGATCTTCGCTCGGCAGTAAACCTTCTTGAGAGCCAAGGCCTCAACGTATCGGTAAAAGGAGCAGGCAGAGTTGTGAATCAGTCTCTCCAGCCGGGATCGCCAGCCGTACGCGGAAAGAAAATCCTTATTTCCCTTGCAATCTAATAATCCAAAAGCAACCTGACAACCAAAAGATATGACAACGAAATTATCAACATTGCTCAAAGACATCAACCCGCTTGAAATTGTGGGTGACACCGATAAAAACATAGTGGCACTCGAAAGCGACTCCCGACGTGCACAAAAGGAAGGTATGTTTGTCGCGATACGCGGCGTCACTACCGACGGACACAAATATATCCCCGTAGTGGCCTCCGCCCATGTAGGGGCAATAGTCTGCGAAACAATGCCCTCGCAATTTGAACCGGGCATCACCTATATCCGAGTGGCAGACTCATCGGATGCTCTCGGACGTCTTGCGTCGGCATGGTATGGACATCCATCACAAAATCTGAAGCTCGTCGGCGTCACAGGCACCAACGGAAAAACCACCACAGCCACCTTACTATATGAGATGGCACGCCTCGAAGGCTTTGAAGCAGGGCTTCTCTCAACAGTATGCAACTATGTCGGCAACCGTGCAATTCCCGCCACTCACACTACCCCCGATCCCATCACCCTCAACCGTCTTCTTGCCGAGATGGTAGAGGCCGGATGCGAATATGCCTTCATGGAAGTATCAAGCCATGCAGCGCAACAGAAGAGAATTGCCGGGCTGCACTTCACAGGTGGAATATTCTCTAACCTCACCCGCGACCACCTTGACTATCATGGCTCTGTGGATAACTACATGAATGCAAAAAAAGCATTCTTCGATATGCTTCCCGATACGGCATTCGCCTTGGTAAATATCGACGACAAGGCAGGACGCTACATGATACAGAACACAAAGGCAAAGACCTACACATACTCCCTGCGCAGCGATGCAGATTTCCGCTGCAGGGTTGTGGAGAGCCGTCTTGACGGGACTCTTCTTTCACTCAATGGGAAAGAAGTGGAGGTGCAGTTCACAGGACGCTTCAACGCATATAACCTCACAGCAGTATATGGGGCCTCAATACTTTCAGGACTCCCCAAAGAGGAAGTGCTCGTAGGCATGAGCCGCCTGGTACCTGTTGCAGGTCGCTTCCAGACTTTCAGAGGCTCAAATGGAGTTACTGCCATAGTAGACTATGCACACACTCCTGATGCCTTGGTAAATGTGCTCGACACTATCCGCGATGTGCTTGGCGGGGAAGGTTTTATCTGCACAGTGGTAGGTGCAGGTGGTAACAGGGACCACGGAAAACGCCCGATGATGGCGCAGGAGTCAGCCTGCCGTTCCGACCGGCTTATCCTGACTTCAGATAATCCGCGCGATGAGGAGCCGGCAGATATCATAGAGATGATGAAGGCAGGACTGAGCGCAGAGGAACTTCGCCGCACTCTATGCATCACCGACCGCCGGGAAGCAATCCGCACAGCCCTTTCAACCTGCCCACCCGGAGGAGTGGTGCTGATCGCCGGCAAAGGACATGAACCATATCAGGAAATAAAGGGTGTGCGCCATCATTTCGACGACCGTGAGGAAGTGGAGAACTTCTTCAATGCATAACCGATCTCAAAATCTGAAAGCTAAAAACTGAAGAAATGTTTTATTCCATTTTCGATTACCTGCAGAATTCCGGCTCTATCGACTTTCCGGGCCGCCATCTGATGACCTACATCTCTTTCCGAGCCGGCATCACCTTTGCATTGTCGCTCGTGATTGCCCTTGTGTTCGGACGCCGCATCATCGACCGCCTGCAACGTATGCAAGTTGGTGAAGTAGTGCGCAATCTTGGACTTGAAGGCCAAATGAAGAAGACAGGAACACCGACAATGGGGGGCATCATCATCATTGCATCTATAATGGTTCCGTGCCTCCTTATCGGTAACCTTACAAACATCTATATGCTCCTGATGCTCGTGGCTACGCTATGGACCGGAGCAATCGGTTTTCTTGACGACTACAGGAAGATCAAATACCACAACAAGGATGGTCTGCAAGGCAAATACAAAATAATCGGGCAAGTAGGTCTCGGACTACTGGTAGGCCTGACAATGTGGCTATCTCCGGCAATCAAGATGAGTAGTGTGCCGCTGACCCCGGAGAAGGAGGTTGTTGAAGATGTGACCGAAACAGCATTTATTGCAGAGGAAAATCCTGACGGGCCCACAGTTGTACTTGCCTCAAGCAGTTATGATGAAGCAGATAACGAACGTACCATTCATCATGTGAAAGTCTACAAGACACCTGAGACCACCATTCCATTCGTGAAAAACAACAACTTCAACTATCAGTGGCTCACATCTTGGATTCCGAATGAAAATGCAGCCCACACTGCAGGGTGGATAATATTCGTTCTGGTAGTTATAGTTGCAGTCACAGCCGTCAGCAACGGAGCCAACCTGACCGACGGCCTCGACGGCCTTTGCGCCGGCACTTCTGCAATCATCGGAGTAGCCCTTGCCGTGATGGCATATCTCGGTGGCAACGTGATCTATTCGGGCTATCTGAACATAATGTATATTCCCGGATCGGAAGAACTGGTGGTCTATGCAGCGGCTTTTATCGGTGCATTGGTAGGATTCCTGTGGTATAACGCATTTCCGGCCCAGGTATTCATGGGCGACACAGGCTCACTCATGCTCGGAGGTATCCTTGCAGTTTTCGCGATCCTGATACGTAAGGAACTTCTAATTCCCCTTCTCTGCCTCATTTTCTTCATCGAAGACCTTTCGGTAGTGCTTCAGGTGGCATATTTCAAGATGACCAAGCACAAATATGGCCAGGGAAGACGCATCTTCAAGATGACACCACTGCATCATCATTTCCAAAAAGCAGGAGACCCAAACATCCACTGCCTAATTAACTTCCCCAAACAGCCGATTCCAGAATCGAAAATAGTGGTGCGCTTCTGGATTATCGGCATCTTGCTTGCCGCGCTGACATTCGTGACGCTCAAGATACGATAAAAACAAAAATCCATAGAAAGAACAACTTTACAAGAAACGAACAACAACAGAATATGAAAAATATAAAAGATTTTGAAAATAAAACTCTTATAGTTCTCGGAGCGGGAGAAAGCGGTGTAGGCGCGGCAGCACTCGGAGAAAGCCTCGGCATGAAGGTTTTTGTGAGCGACAACGGGCCTATCTCCGACAAATACCGTGCGGAGATGCTTCGACGCGGCATCCTCTTCGAAGAAAACGGCCATTCCCGCAAACGAGTGCTTTCAGCCGACTATATAGTCAAGAGTCCCGGCATCCCTCCGTATGCACCCCTTGTCAAAGAAGCAGAGGAAGCCGGCATACCTATTCTTTCCGAAATAGAGTTCGCCGGATGGTTTACCGACGCAAAGATGGTCTGCATCACCGGCTCAAACGGAAAGACAACCACTACAATGCTTATCTATCACATTCTGCAGAAGGCCGGACTTAACGTAGGATTGGCAGGCAATGTAGGAAAAAGTCTTGCGCTTCAGGTTGCCGAGGAGCCTCATGATATCTATGTGATAGAGCTCTCAAGCTTCCAGCTCGAAAACATGTATGAGTTCAAAGCCAACATTGCCGTCATGCTCAACATAACACCTGACCACATGGACCGTTATGACCACAAGATGGAGAATTATACCCGTGCTAAATTCCGGATAGCGCGCAACCAGAAGAACGACGACTTCTTCGTCTACTGGCTTGGCGATCCTATAGTCACAGAGCAGGTAAAGGCTCTCCAGACAGAAGCCCGGCTGATGCCTTTCTCTGATGAATATGAGCAGGACTCCGTGGCTTGGGAAGACGAAAACGGAATAGTGCATTTCGAAATACCAGGCGAGACATGGGAAATACCAAGAGACCGTATTTCGCTGCAAGGACGCCACAATCTCTATAATTCAATGGCAGCGGGAATATCCGCCACCTTGCTCTCAATCAAGAGCAACACAATAAGGGAGGCTCTCGGGGACTTTGAGGCTGTAGAACACAGACTTGAATTCGTCAGGGAACTTGACGGAGTGCGTTGGGTCAACGACTCAAAAGCAACAAATGTCAACTCAACCTGGTATGCCCTCGACAGCATGCGCACACCTGTGGTTCTGATTCTTGGCGGCAAGGATAAGGGAAACGACTATTCCGAAATACTGCCACTCGTCAAGGAAAAGGTCAAGGCTATAGTATGCATGGGAAAAGACAATGCCAAGCTTCTCGACTTTTTCAGCCGTGAGGTAGCCGAAATCCGCGATTGTCATTCTCTTGCCGATGCAGTGAAAGCTTGCCGCGAACTTGCAGCGGAAGGAGACACTGTACTTCTTTCTCCATGTTGCGCAAGTTTCGACCTTTTCTCAAGCTATGAAGACAGAGGGCGACAGTTTAAGGATGCAGTAAACGACCTATAACAACCACACAGCCATGCCAAATCAATCCAACGACGAAATATTAATCAGGGAGACTATAGGTGGAATTTCCACCGAGCCTGAAGCGCGTTCTCAAAAAAGGGTGAAAAAGCCACGTAAACGCGCAGAAACAGTTGTCTCAACCATTAAGAGCGATCCCTATATATGGGGCATCTACCTGATGCTGGTGCTGATCTCAATTATTGAGCTATACAGTGCCTCCGCAGCAGAGGTTGTAGGCACCAATGTGTATGCCCCACTCATCAGGCACGGAATGTTTCTCGGCATAGGCTTTGCCCTGCTATATCTCATACAGCGCACGCATTACGGCTACATCACTCGATTTGCAGGGCTCATAGGAATCCTTTCATGGCTTGCGCTTGCCTACTCCTCGTTTATGGGAGTTGAGATCAACGGTGCCCAACGTGCATTCATGCTCGGTCCTTTCACCGTTCAGCCTCCTGAAATAGTCAAGCTCACCGTGATTATATGGTTGGCGACCATCCTTGCAAAAAGTCAGATGAGGCATGATGTGAAGACATCAGGTATTGTCTATTCAGCCATCATAGTAGCTGCTTTCGGCGGTCTTCTTGCCCTTAACGGCCTCACAAACACACTTCTTGTGATGGTGGTGAGTGTATCCATGTTCCTGATATGCGGTATTCCATTGAAAAAGATATGCATAGTAGGAGGTGTCTACGCCGCCCTTTTCGGAATATTCTATGTTAGCACGAAAATGATCAACAGGTCGTCGGAATTCGATAAGGTCGGGCAGTCAGAAGTTGTTGTGGATGCCACAAGCGGTGCACACATGATAGGTTCTGAAACGCAATTAAACCGTGTCATACGCTTCCTCAAGGGAGTGCATCCTGAAGATGAACTGACGGATGAGAACCGTCAGGTAGTGATGGCAAAACTTGCTCAGGCAAGAGGAGGAGTCATAGGAAAGGGGTTCGGCAATTCAAGGGAAAGTGTGCGTCTTCCACTTGCATTCTCCGACTATATCTACAGCATCGTTATTGAAGAGAGCGGTCTCGTAGGGGGTATATTCCTGATGCTGCTCTATCTGCTGCTACTCGCCAGGGCGGGCTATGTGGCTTACAACCTGAACCGAGCGCTGCCTGCCTTCCTCATTCTTGGATGCGCAATACTGATAGTGTTTCAGGCACTCGTCCACATGGCTATTGTCACCGGACTGTTTCCCGTGTCGGGACAGCCGTTACCTCTGATATCGAAGGGTGGAACCTCAATCCTTGTGATGAGCGTTGCAATCGGAATAATGCTGTCGGTATCACGCTATGCCACACGACAGAAAGAAGCAAAATCACAACGCGACAATGATGAGGCCCGTCATCTCGGCGACGACATGAACGCAATAAATGCATCTGCAGAATAAATAGAAATAATTCTCCACACCACAATAACCCAAAATGAAAAAAGACAGATACAAGATACTGATAAGCGGCGGAGGCACCGGGGGTCACATCTTCCCAGCTCTCAGCATAGCCAACGCGCTGAAAGAGCGCCTGAATGCAGAAATACTTTTCGTAGGAGCCGACAACAGAATGGAGATGGAGCGGGTTCCGGCAGCCGGATACGAGATCAAGGGGCTGCCTGTGGCCGGTTTCAACCGAAAGAATCTTCTCAAGAATATCAGTGTCTTGCTGAAGCTGCGAAAATCTATTGCAATGGCACGAAGAATCGTAAAGGATTTCCAGCCCGACATAGCTATTGGAGTTGGTGGTTATTGCTCCGGACCAACATTGAAAGCAGCGCAGAAAGCCGGCGTACCTACTCTTCTGCAGGAGCAAAACTCGTATGCCGGGGTGACCAATAAACTGCTTGCCAAGAAAGCTAAGAAGATTTGTGTGGCATATCCCGGACTCGAGAGATTTTTCCCGGCAGAAAAGATTGTTCTTACGGGCAACCCAATACGGAAAGACCTGCTGTCTTCTTCCATATCAATGGCAAAAGCAAGGGAACGTTTCGGTCTCAATCCAAAGATGCCCACGGTTCTTGTGGTTGGTGGAAGTCTTGGGGCACGCACTCTCAATGAAAGCCTTGAAGCCGGAATTAAAAGACTCAATGATGAAGGCATCCAGGTGATATGGCAGACCGGCAAGAACTTCGGCGACCGAGGCTCTGACGCAGCAAAGAATCTGAAAGGTATTGTGGTGACCAAGTTCATCTCCGATATGGCAGCTGCTTATGCAGCCGCCGACGTAGTTGTTTCGCGTGCCGGCGCCGGCTCCATAAGTGAATTGGAATTGCTTGGCAAACCGTCGATTTTGGTTCCGAGCCCTAATGTGGCAGAAGACCATCAGACCAAGAACGCCAGGGCACTTTCCGACAAGGGAGCGGCGATACTTGTCACCGATGCGGAATCGCGCGAAAAACTCATAGACGAGATAATCTCATTGATAAGAGACAACGACAGGCTGCAGCAAATGAGCGTGGAAATAAAAAAACTTGCACTTCCCGACTCAGACGAAAAGATTGTAGATGAAATAGTAAAGATACTTCAATGAAAATTCCTGAAAATATATACTTTGTTGGAGCCGGAGGCATCGGAATGGCAAATCTCGTAAGATATTTCCTATCGAAAGGATGCCGCATAGGTGGCTACGACCGAACATCAACTTCACTTACCGACGCCCTAAAAAATGAGGGTGCGGATATTGTTTTCGACGATGATCCGGACTTGATCCCCCCCTATATGACAAATCCGGAAAGCACACTTGTTGTCTACACTCCGGCTGTCGGCGACGATAACCGTATTCTAAGCAAATTCCGTCAACTTGGATTCACTCCAGTGAAAAGAGCTGCGGTGCTCGGACTCATAACTGCCGACACAGAAGGTATATGCATAGCAGGCTCACACGGCAAGACCACCACCTCGTCGATGACAGCCTGGATTCTTGAACAGACACCGGGCGGATGCAATGCTTTTCTCGGAGGAATACTGCGCAACACGGGCAGCAACCTCATGATCTCCCGAGGCAGCCGTTATTCGGTGATTGAGGCAGATGAATACGACAGATCTTTTCTTCAGCTACACCCGTGGCTGGCTGTAGTCACATCCACCGATCCCGACCACCTCGACATATATGGCGATGAGGCCGGCTATCTTGAGGGATTCTCCAACTTCACAAGCCTTATACGAAACGGCGGTTACCTCATCATGCACACGGGTCTGAAACTCGTGCCTCAGATAGGGCCGGAAGTAACCCTCGAGACCTATAGCGGACACGACAACACCTTGCAAGGTGATTGGTATGCCGACAACATACGCTGGGGCGATGGCTCCCTTACAATCGACATTCACGGTCCGAAGGTGAGCATCAACGATATCAGCTTGGGCGTACCAGTGGAAATTAACATAGACAATGCAGTGGCGGCAGCAGCAGCATCATGGCATGCAGGCGCGGCTCCCGACGACATAAAGAAAGGTCTTGAGACTTTCAAAGGAGCCGAAAGGAGGTTTCATATCTGGCTCGACGGGGTGAAGGAGAGCAAGACAGCCGTAATTGATGACTATGCACATTCTCCGGCAGAGGTTAAGGCATCGATCGAGTCGGTCAGAAAACTATATCCCGGAAGAGAGATAGCTGTAATTTTCCAGCCACATCTGTATACACGCACCCGCGACTTCGCACCTGAATTTGCTGAAGCCTTGTCGGCAGCCGACCGCCTTATCATGACTGAAATTTATCCGGCCCGTGAAAAACCCATAGAAGGAGTTGACTCCCTGATGGTGCTGAAAGACGTGAAATGCAAAAATAAAGAATTTTGCGAGCGGAAAAATTTGCTTAATTTGATAAAAAATAGTAATTTTGAAGTGCTTATGACTCTTGGAGCGGCAGATTTGAATGTCCTGTTGCCCGAAATTTGTCGTATAGTTACCACAAATAACTGATTTTAAATAAACTACAAACAATTAAAAAGGGATAGAGGATTTATAGTATGTGGAAGCTCATCTTGAAAACCGTTGTGTGTATTGTGCTTCTGGGCTACGTGGCATTTGCCTTTGCGTTCGTGCATGGAGAGAATGCAAAGCGGGTGTGCCCCGGCATTGATCTCCGGATAGTCGGGAATACACTTCCCGACAGCGTTCTGCATCAAGGAGTGAATGCACAGCTCTCAAAATACGGACATAAGCTTAAAGGGGAGCAGCTCGATCGCATAAATCTGCAGAAACTTGAAAAATATCTGAGCAATTTCACAAATTTTGAGTCGGTGGAATGTTCCTTCGATCCAGACAGCCGCCTGCGAATCACTGTTACGCCGATAAAGCCTGAAGTCAGGGTATTCACGGATAAAGACCGCAGTTTCTATATAAACCGCTACGGAAAAAGAATCGATGCAGACGCAGAATTCTATGTAGATGTTCCGGTGCTTATAGTTCCTGAAAAATATGAATCCTGCATACCCGGAGCGCTTTCAGTGATAAGATTCACGGGTGAAGATGCAGATCTCAGCAATCTGATTGCAGCCTACAAGGTAGATGGCCCGAGCGACATCATTCTTATCCCCCGACTTCAGGGACACGTGATAAACTTTGGAGACTCCACCCGGCTATTAGAAAAGAGAGCGGCAATACTTGCCGCCTACCGAAAGGTGCTTCCAAACAAAGGATGGAACATCTACGACACTATATCAGTCAAATTCAAGAACCAGATTGTGGCGACCCGGCGAGATAAGTCGATATCAAACCACGGAGCCCTTGATGACGACGGAGTAGACCTTGAAGAAGCCACTCTCCCCGATGTGGCAAATATTAACACCCAGAATTCCGAAGAACAGAACGGTTAACATTATATGGCAAAAGAGAAATACATAGCAGCGATTGAAATCAGCAGCTCAAAGGTGATAGGCGCTGTCGGCATTGCCGGCAAAAGCGGACAGCTTGAGATTATAGCTGTAGAGCAGGAGAAAAGCGCTGACACCGTGAGATATGGCCAGATTCAGAACATTGAGGAGACCTATAATCTCACCTACTACGTTTTGGAGCGCCTTGAAAGGCGACACAATATCACACCCCGCGAGATAACGGGTGTGTATGTTGGTCTGTCAGGACGTTCATTAAAAAGCATCCCGATAGACGTATCTTTGAGTCTGCCCGACGACACCGACATTTCTGAAGCCATCGTTGACCGACTTAAGACTAAGGCACTTGAGGCCGATATCGAAAGAACTCTCGAGATAGTTGATGCCGTGCCCAGGATTTTTAAGGTTGGCAAGGAAGAGACTCCCCGTCCTGTAGGAATGGTTGGCAATACCATATCTGCAACCTACGATCTTATAGTGGCACGTCCGGCAATCCAAAGCAACCTGAAACGTGTAGTCAAAGATCGTCTGGGCTTAGACATTAAAGGGATACTGGTGACACCTCTCGCCACCGGAGCCATAGCACTCAGCGAACAAGAGAAAAAACTTGGCTGTATGCTTGTCGACATAGGAGCAGAGACAACATCAGTGACAATCTACACCCGTGGCAACCTTGTGTATTTCGCAACATTGCCATTTGGAGGAAGAAACATAACACGCGACCTTATGTCGCTCAACGAACTTGAGGAAAAAGCAGAGGAGTTCAAGCTAAATTTCGGAAATGCCATAGCCCCATTAGTTCCCTCGCAAGAAAAGATTGGCCGTCATCGTCTGTCGCAGATCAGCGAACTCGTGGTGGCCCGTGCAGAAGAAATAGTGGCAAACATTGTTGAACAGGTAGGATATGCCGGACTTACCGACAAGGATCTTCCTGAAGGAATAGTGCTTTGCGGAGGAGGTGCCAGACTAAACGGAATAATGGACCTCATCACAAAATTCTCAAGTCTCAAGGTAAGGATGGCCAATCTTCCATCTTCTGTAAGGATCACCGACCCGAAAGGACAGGGACTCGAAAGCCTTGAGGTGGCAGCTATCATGTATGCCGGCTCTGAAATGTCAGACGATGACTGTCTGGAAATTCCGGCCACCCCGGAGCCGGAACCGGTTGCTGCTGCAGAAGATGAGAAAAAAGAAGAAGAAGACACCACTAAAAGACCTCCGAAACAACCGAAGCCAAACTTCTTCAATAAGCTTGGCAGCGCCTTTGGAAAAATGTTCACTCCTATCCGAGACGACGACGAAGGAGAAGAACTAATCTGAATCACCTCTACTACCTCATTTAAAATATATGGAAGAATTTTTCAACGACATATCGTCTAACACTCCGGAATTTCTTGACGACGCCACATCTGCAATCATCAAAGTCATAGGCGTAGGTGGAGGTGGTGACAATGCGGTCAACTACATGTACCGCCAAAATATACCAAATGTAAACTTTGTGGTCTGCAACACCGATGAGCAGGCACTGAAGATGTCGCCCGTACCCAACCAACTTATACTTGGCTGGGATGTGACGCATGGCCGTGGAGCAGGCAACGACCCCGGAAAGGGACGCCAATGTGCCGAGGCTTCCACAGAAGATATACGCTCACTCTTCGATAAAAACACCGAGATGGTGTTCATCACTGCCGGTATGGGTGGTGGCACCGGTACGGGAGCCGCACCCGTTGTGGCACGCATAGCCAAGGAGGAAAATAAACTCACCATCGGCATCGTCACAGTGCCGTTCCTTTTCGAAGGAAAGAAAAAGATTCTCAAGGCTCTCGAAGGCGCAAAGGAGATGCAGAAGCATGTCGATGCCCTTCTTGTGATCAATAATGAGAACCTTATCGAGATTTATCCTGATCTTGACTTCTTCAATGCATTCGAAAAAGCAGATGACACTCTTGCTAACGCTGCAAGGTCAATATCTGAAATCATCAGCGAGGAATGCTATATCAATGTTGACTTCGAAGATGTGAAGGCTACCCTGCGCGATTCAAAGACCGCCATCATAGCCACAGCCTATGGAGAAGGCGAAAACCGCATATCAAGCGCAATCCGCAATGCTCTCCATTCTCCTCTTATGAAGCAGCACGACGTAAACACGTCTCAACGCCTTTTGCTCAAGTTCTCGTGCAACAGAAATAGTGAGAGACCTATCACCACGCAGGAGATGACCGAGATCTACAACTTCACCTCGAAATTGCCTGAGACAATCGATGTGAAATGGGGTATCGCCGACAATCCGGAACTTGGCGACAAATTGAAAGTGACGATCCTGGCATCCGGCTTCGACCTTACACTCGTCGACGGAAAGAAAACCAAAGGTGCGAACGCTACGGAAGATGATAACATCGTTATCTTCGGAGACGGGCATGACGCAGCCGCCAAGAAATTGGAGCATCAGGAAGAAATTGACCAGCATATTGCTGAAATTTATGGTGCCGACAAACTCAAGCAACAGATTCGCGATGCAAACCGCGCCAAATATGCGGTGCTCGACCCGTCGCAGTATGACGACCATGAGGTTGTGGCATTGCTTGAGAGAGTGCCTACCTTCACACGCGATCAGTTGATACTTGATGAATTGCACAAGATTTCCGACAATAAGGACTCACGAAACGTAACATCTTCACAAAAATCAAGTAAAGATAAAGATAACATAAACCCTAACGTTATAAGTTTCTAAAATGGATTCCACAAGCACTCAGACAACTGAGAATATGGATAAATTTCAAATGGTGGCAAAGACCTTCCAGGGATTGGAAGAAGTGCTTCGCGACGAACTGATAGAGCTTGGAGCCGAGAATGTAGAAGTCGGCAAGCGCATGGTGCAGTTTGAAGGAGACCTTGCCACAATGTATAAGGCCAATATATGCACCCGCACGGCATTACGTATATTGAAACCCATCGTTAAGTTCACTGCCTCCGATCCAGATGAGCTATATGATGCGGTGCGCGAGATAGAATGGGAAAAATATATGACTCCGGACTCGACTTTCTCTATTGACTCAACAGTGTCGAGCGCTGACTTCACTCATTCCAAATTTGTGACCTATAGGGTTAAGGATGGTATAGTCGACCACTTCAACGATATTTGCGGTCGGCGTCCTTCTATAAGGCTTCAGGGCGCAGATATACAGCTGAACGTGCACATTTCAGAAAACAGGGTGACCATATCTCTCGATTCGAGTGGAGAACCACTCTCGAAACGCGGTTATAAGGTTGAGAACACCGAGGCACCGATCAATGAAGTGTTGGCTGCCGGAATCATAATGCTCAGCGGATGGAAGGGAGACTGTGACTTTGCCGACCCTATGTGTGGCTCAGGAACATTCCTGACGGAAGCTGCCCTGATTGCAGCTAACATAAACCCCGGCATCTATAGGGAAAAATTTGCATTTGAGTCTTGGGATAACTTCGATGCGGAACTTTTTGAGGAGATCTACAACGACGATAGCGGCGAAAGAGAATTTGCCTACAAAATATACGGAGGTGACATTGATCCCGAAGCTGTGAGGATTGCACGCCGAAATGTCAAGAGTGCCAAAGTGGAGAATATGGTGGAAGTGACATGCCGCAGCATAGAGGATTGGACCGATAATGCACCCGAAGGTGTGCTCGTGATGAATCCTCCCTACGGACAGCGGATCAACCCTACAAATATGACAGCACAGGCACTCTACAAGACTATAGGGACCTGCTTGAAAAAGAATTTTGAGGGATGGAACGCCTGGATAATCGGCCTTGAGGAAGGATATATGAAAGATATAGGGCTGAAGCCATCACAGAAATATCCATTGCAGAATGGAGGCCTCGATTGCACACTCAATGAATACGTAATGTTCAACGGTGCCTACAATGACTTCCGTGCTGAAGGAGGAGTGGTGAAACACGCATCAAATAAATCAGATACTCCTAAGGTGCGCCGCATGTCTGACCGCGAATGGGAAGACGATGCAAGGCATTTCGATGGAAAAAGCAGAAAGAAAGATTTCGGTAAGACCGACAGGCAGAAACGCTATAAAGACGACAAGCCACAAAGATCGGCCGAAAATAAGCCCCGCCGTTTTGACGATGAAAAACCCCGTCGCTTTGACGAAGGAAATACCCAGCGGTTCAACGACGACAAGCCTCGCCGATTCAACGACGACAAGCCTCGCAGGTTCAACGACGATAAGCCTCGCCGATTCAACGACGATAAGCCTCGCAGGTTCAGCGACGACAAGCCTCGCAGGTTCAACGACGACAAGCCTCGCAGGTTCAGCGACGACAAGCCTCGCAGGTTCAATGATGACAAGCCTCGCAGGTTCAGCGACGACAAGCCTCGCAGGTTCAATGATGACAAGCCTCGCCGATTTGAAAATCAAGGCTATGGGAGGCAATCAGACGTTAGGAAAATATCTGACAAAGGTCCAAAACTGACAAACTATACTGAGACCCGTGCACCGGGCAAGATGCGTTCAAGAAAGAATTTCCGTGACTCATTCAATCAAGACGACGAGTGATGCAGAACGAAATTCCTGAGCAGGAATCTAATAATTACTATACAGCCGGACCCGGTTCATTAGTGATAGGATCTGTCGCAGCAGCAATCATGATTGCTGCGACAGCATTATTTATGCCATCGCTCGGACCGCAGAATGAATTCGGAATCTGTTTCTCTCTTCCCACCAATTTCCTGCCCGCAAAATGGGAATGCGGTGTAAATGCCATTCTGATTGTAGTGGCAATACTATTGGCGATTATTTTCAATAAGAAGCATTCATTCGTTAAGAGTACTGAAACTCTGCTTCCTACAGCAATGATTGTGCTTCTTGCATCAAATCCTGCAAATACCTCCTATCTTGGAACACCCATAGTGATGTTGATAGTGAATCTGGTGTGTCTCGACATGATGATGAGGGCATACAACACTGAAAATGCCACCACCACTATGTTTGCAGTCGCCACCTATCTATCTCTTGGCTCGATGGTGGAATATGCATTTCTTCCCCTGATGATAGTCTATCCATTCATGGCTATTATCGACAAGATATTGAGAATAAAGGAATTTGTTGCCTATATAATTGGTATTGTCGCCCCATATTGGGTGGCACTTGGATTAGGATTGATCTCCTTTTACGATTTCCGTGTGCCAAATTTCCTTGCTAATCCACCTATTGCAGATGGCAACTATCTTTTGATGGTATTCATTTCATTGGGTACGCTTGCGCTTGTGGAACTTATGATGAGTCTCAACAACGCCATGCTTATCTATGCCGGAAACATGAAAGTCAGAAGATTCAACAATATGATCAACCTTTTGGGATTCTCATGCATATTGTTCATGGTTGCTGATTTCGACAATTTTGGAGCTTATGCCTCAACGTTCTGCTTTGCCGGCGCAGTGCAGATATCAAATTTCTTTGCAATGCGCAGAATTCCGCAAAGTCCTATATGGTTTTGGGGACTTCTTTCGCTGTTTATAGCCCTTTTCCTATTTATGCTAACTGAATGTCTCATAGCGTGAGATAAAATTTATGAAAATTATAGCCGATAGAAATATCCCTTTTCTTGAAGGGAGGGTTTCCGGAGCAGAACTAATAAGACTTCCGGCTTCTGAAATCGACCGTGAGGCGGTAAAGGATGCGGATGCCCTGATAGTCCGCACCCGCACTAAATGCGATAAAGACCTGCTTGATGGATCTGATGTAAAGCTTGTGGCTACCGCGACTATAGGAACCGATCATGTTGATCTTGACTGGTGTTGCAAAAATGGAATAATAGTCAGGAATGCACCCGGATGTAATGCGCCGGGAGTGGCACTTTATGTATGGTCTTCATTACTCCGCAATGGTTTTGACCCTAAACAATCCACATTAGGAGTTATAGGTTGTGGTAATGTAGGAAGCATAGTGGCTCAATGGGGAAAAAAATTGGGTGCTGAAGTGTTGGTGTGCGACCCTCCAAGAAAGGAACAGGGATTTACCGACCATGATTATCTGCCTCTTGATGAAGTGATGCGCAGAAGTGATGCCATTACACTGCATACTCCTCTTGCACGTGCCGGAAATCATCCTACTTTTCACATGGTAGGGGAGGACATAATCAAGCATCTTAAACATGGTGTGATCTTCGTGAACGCAGCCAGAGGTGAAGTGACAGATACCCATGCTCTCGTAGATGCTATTCAGGAAGGAAGAATAGGGAAAGCAATAATCGACACCTGGGAAGGCGAGCCGGAAATAGATTCCCACCTGTTGAAGCTCGCTGATGTAGCCACATGCCATATTGCAGGCTATAGTGTTGAAGGAAAACAGCGTGCAACAAGAATGGCTCTTGAGGCTGTCCGTGATGTTCTTGATGTAGAAATAGATTTAAATGGACTTACAGGTCCATATATGGAACCTGCTATTTTAGATCCTGACACCATAATTAAAGCCTACGACCCGAAAGAGATGACACTTTCACTCAAAAAACATCCTGAAGACTTTGAGACACTAAGAAACTCCTATCCCCTGCACTCAGAGATAATGTGAATCTTATGGATTATTTTCCGGTGATGAGAGATTTGAGTTCGTGCAGCAGGGTTAGCGACTGAAGGGGAGTCAGGTTGTCGATGTCAAGACCTAAGATGCGGTCGCGTATCTGGCTAAGAAGTGGATCATCGAGCTGGAAGAAACTGAGCTGATAGCCGTCGCGCTGATTGGCAATCTCGCCCAATTTTCCTTTTGCAACACTGTCCACACCTTTGTTGTCGGCATTGCGCGATGCAGATTCCAGACGCTCAAGCACCTGATTTGCCCTCTTCACTATGGATGGAGGCATACCTGCAAGTTTCGCCACATGGATACCGAAAGAATGCTCTGAACCTCCCTTTACAAGCTTACGCAGGAAAACCACTTTGCCTTTTATTTCCTTAACCGACACACTCCAGTTGTGGATACGCTTGAACGACTTCTCCATCTCGTTAAGCTCATGATAATGGGTTGCGAAAAGCGTCTTTGGGGTGAACCGTCCGTTCTCATGGATATGCTCCACTATCGACCATGCTATCGAAATACCGTCGTAGGTGGATGTGCCACGTCCAAGTTCATCAAAAAGTATCAGTGAACGTCCGCTCATATTATTTAGAATAGCCGCAGCCTCGCTCATTTCAACCATAAATGTGGACTCACCTGAGGCTATGTTGTCGCTTGCACCCACACGGGTGAAAATCTTATCCACAATGCCGATCTTAGCCGCCTCGGCCGGCACAAACGATCCCATCTGCGCCATAATAACAATAAGGGCTGTCTGCCTTAATAGAGCTGACTTACCGCTCATATTAGGACCCGTGATCATCATGATCTGGTTATTGTCGCAGTCAAGACGCACAGTATTTGAAATATATGGCTCGCCCGGAGGAAGGCGACGCTCTATCACCGGATGACGCCCCTCTATGATTTCAAGTGAAGTTGAATCATCCACAACAGGACGCACATAGCGGTTTGCAGCCGCTACGTCTGCCATGCTCAATATGAAATCAATCTCTGCAGCCGCATTGGCACTTTTCTGCATCGGGGCAGATGCTGCCGCAAGGTGATCAAGGAGCTTATTATAGATTTCACTTTCAATCTGGCCTATACGTTCGGAAGCAGTCAGAATCTTTTGTTCAAAATCCTTAAGTTCCTCTGTTATGTAACGCTCGGCATTGACGAGAGTCTGCTTCCTGATCCATTCTGCAGGCACCTTATCCTTATGAGTGTTGCGTACTTCTATATAATATCCAAACACGTTGTTATAGCTGATCTTCAGCGATGAGATGCCGGTTCTCTCTATTTCACGTGCACATATAGCATCAAGAGCAGCTTTTGCGTTATCATGAAGTCCTCGATAATCGTCAAGTTCTTTCGACACTCCCGATGCTATGGCACCCCCTTTATTGAAAACAGCCGGCGCATCAGCAGAGATTGTGCTTTTTATAAGCCCTATATATTGCTCCAAAGGTTGCATTTCTTTGGCTACATCTACAATCTCCTTACAGTCAGCCTCCAATAGCGAACGTCTCAGTCTCATGCAACCTTCCATTGAAATTGCAAGCGAAAGAAGGTCGCGCGGTTGAGCACGGCGGTTTGAAGTCTTTCCTATCATTCGCTGCATATCTCCGATTGCCTGCAGACAAGTACGGGTATAGTCCCTCCGGTCTACATCACGGAAGAAAAAATCCACCATTGAATGTCTGGCATTTATTTGCATAGGATCAAGCAATGGAAAACTCAGGTTGGAAGCAAGAAGACGTGCTCCCATGGGAGTCACAGTATGATTGAGCACACTGAAAAGTGTCAGTCCAGAAGAGCCATTGGCAGAAGAAGTAAGTTCCAGATTGCGCAATGTGAATGGATCCATGCGCAGGAACCTGTCGCTGTCTATGCGTGAGAGAACTGTGATATGAGAAGTATTCGAATGCCCCGTCATGTCAAGATAGTGGAGCAGGCTGCCCGCAGCTATCAGAGCCAACGGCATATCGTTAAGTCCGAAACCTTTTAAAGTGGAAGTCTGGAACTGCTTCATCAGCCTCTCACGTGCCGAATCTT
This sequence comes from uncultured Sangeribacter sp., assembly GCA_964421525.1. Taxonomy (GTDB): domain Bacteria; phylum Bacteroidota; class Bacteroidia; order Bacteroidales; family Muribaculaceae; genus Lepagella. The sequence goes on from CAYQXG010000024.1 coordinate 33,462, forward strand.
CGGTATATACCCAATCTTCCATATCGAAAACAGGACATTTCCATGAGATAAGTTCATTACAAATCTCACGGGTTCCATTCATCCTGAGCAATTCCTTAGGTGCAAATGCAGTCAGAAGTTTATCTATTTCCTCAGGAATTGCTTCTGCAGCCAAAAATTCACCTGTGGTTATATCAAGAAATGCAATACCTGCCTTTATTACATTTCCTTTTCCTGTACGCTGGAAATGCACCCCGGCAAGATAATTGTTTTCTTTTCCGTCTATAGATGCATCATTTGTGTTGACACCGGGAGTCACAAGCTCAGTGATGCCACGCTTCACAAGTTTCTTTGTGAGCTTAGGATCTTCAAGCTGTTCACATATCGCCACTCTTTTTCCTGCCCTCACAAGCTTTGGAAGATATGTGTCGAGTGCATGATGAGGGAAACCTGCGAGTTCCACCGATTGTGCGGAACCGTTGGCACGGCGTGTCAACGTTATTCCAAGTATTGAACTTGCCTCTATTGCATCTTCGCAGAAAGTTTCGTAAAAGTCACCGACCCTGAAAAGCAGAATTGCATCGGGATGTTTTTTCTTCATCTCGAGATATTGCTTCATCAGTGGTGTTTCAACTATCTTTGCCATCTTTATCAATTAGACCCCGTCTCATAAGATTTGAGAGGTCCAGGGGAAGCTGGGTTGGGATGAT
>CAYQXG010000025.1:0-17587 GCA_964421525.1 uncultured Sangeribacter sp.
TAATATAAATTTTGCCCATGTGGCTTAGTATAATTTAATTTTTACGATATACTTACAAAAATAATGAAATGATAAATGCGAGATAATTTGGTTGCGACGCAAAGGAGCTGATCTGGCTAAACAACTGAACAGCAATGCCAAGACGGCCAAGATTAGCTGAAGTTGTCATGTCAAGATCTTTCAGTCTGCTTCGTTTACATATATCGTTTAAGTTTTGTGAGCTACTTACCTATCATTAATACAAATGGGATAGAAATATTGTTTAGATAAGAAACAAACAGGAATTGGATCGGGGTCTAAGATTATTATATCCTTTTCATTTCAGATACTCTTTGTAGAAAGCTGAGATTTCATCAAAGGGTATTACGTTTAATTGGTCATACAGATCGCAGTGGCTTGCACCTTTTATTGTGAGCATCTGTTTATTGTCACCTTTCAGTTTTTCAAAAGTGTCTTTACCGAAGTAATATGAATGTGCCTTATCTCCATGCACTATGAGCACCGCATTTTCCAATTCTTCAGCATAATCAAAGAATTTGAAATTCAGGAAAGGCAGGTTTGATGTTGAATTCCAGCCATCGGTAGAGTTTCCTGATCTCTCATGAAATCCTCTTGGAGTCTTGTAATAGTCATAGTAGTCCTTAACAAACTGAGGTGCGTCTTCAGGCAGAGGGTCAACCACACCACCTCCTCTGGAATACTTACCATCGAGGTAGTCTTCCGTGCGTTGTTTTGCCATTGCAGCACGTTTGGCGTTTCTCTGTTCCTTTGTATTTTCGGAATCGAAATAACCGTTTGCCCCTACTCTTGTCATATCATACATTGTTGACGCTACTGTTGCCTTGATTCTGGGATCATTAATGGCTGACTGTATGGCTATGCCTCCCCATCCGCAAATCCCGAGAATCCCGATTCGCTCAGCATCAGCATTAGGTTGTACCGACAGGAAATCAACAGCAGCCGAGAAATCTTCACTGTTGATGTCAGGTGATGCCACACGACGTGGCATTCCGCCGCTTTCCCCTGTGAAGGATGGGTCAAAGGCTATTGTGAGAAATCCACGCTCTGCAAGTTGCTGCGCGTAAAGACCACTAGATTGTTCCTTCACAGCTCCGAAAGGACCGCTGACAGCTATGGCCGGTAATTTGCCGGAAATACCTTTGGGAGTGTACATGTCTGCTGCAAGTGTTATTCCATATCTGTTGACAAAGGTGACTTTCTTATGATCTACCTTATCGCTTTTTGGGAATACCTTGTCCCATTCCTCTGTCAGGTTTAACTGCTTGATAGGAGCCATAGTAGTGTTTGTGTTGAGGTTATTCATGACTTGAGAATTTAATTGTAGTGCACCACCGGCAACGATGAGTGCGGAAAGTAAAGATTTATTCATTTTTGTTCTTATATGTCGGTTACTAAGGATGTCTCCCGGTACTTATAATAACCAATAAGTCACATGCTAAGTTTCACGTATTTAGGTCAAAAATATACCACAATTACGGTAATGTAAACCTATATTACGGAATTGGCAGGATTGTGAGATTTTTCTTTCTCATTTACAGTACACATGCTATAATGCGGCCCTTAACCGTGAGGGATAAGGGCCGCATTACAGAATGGTATATTTACTACCAAATCACATCATAAGGAAGGATTCAAGCCAGATTACGATGATTCCAGCGAGGTATCCGAGTAAGGCGAGGCCGGTGATGCGCTTGAAATACCACATGAATGGAATCTTTTCAATACCCATTGCCACCACTCCGGCTGCAGAGCCGATAATCAGTAAGCTTCCGCCGACTCCCGCACAGAATGTAAGCAGATGCCAGAAGAGACCATCTTCAATAAATAAGGCTGCATAAGCAGGATCTGACGCCGCGGCGATCATGGCATCGTTTGCGACAGGATACATCTCCATGCAGGCTGCAACCAACGGTACATTGTCTACTATGGATGAGAGAACACCGATAGTTCCGTTGATGAGATATACGTCGTGGAATTCATCATTCAGCCATCCTGCGAGAGCTCCAAGGATACCGGCCTGGCTCAGTGCGGAGACGGCCATGAGAATACCCAGGAAGAAGAGAATTGTCGACATATCTATGCTGCGAATTATCTGGGAAACGCGTCCTTCGATCTTCCCGTCAAGTTTATAGTGTCGCACCAGAAGTTCCGTAAGCAGCCAAAGCACACCAAGAGAGAAGAGGATCCCCATATATGGAGGCAGATGGGTGATAGTCTTGAATACGGGAACAAATAGAAGACCGGCTACTCCACAGCAAAGAATAAGTATTGAAATGTTGCGGTGTTCCTCATACATTTCATACCCGACACGTGCGTCCTGGCTGTTGAGCGGTTCAACGGCGGTTTTGGGAATCATTCTCGACGCAATCAGCAGAGGCACTACTACCGACACGAGTGACGGCAACAGGAGGTTAACTATCAGGTCTACAGATGATACGTAGTTTTTCATCCATAGCATTATAGTGGTGATATCACCGATTGGCGACCATGCACCGCCGGCATTTGCTGCAAGCACTATGATGCACGAAAATAGCCATCTTTCCTTATAGTTCTTCAACATTCTGCGCAACATCATCACCATGATGATAGTGGTGGTCATGTTGTCGAGCACACTTGACAGGAAGAATGCGAATACTGCAAGCACCCACATCAGCTTTCGCTTGTCTTTTGCATGGATACGGTCTACAATTATTCGAAAACCCCCATATCGGTCAATAAGCTCAACTATAGTCATCGCACCGATGAGGAAGACAACAATCTCGCATGTGTCGCCAAGAGCCTCGATCAAGTCTGATGAAACGTTGGGATCATGGCTTCCCATGGCATAGACAGCCCAGAGCAGGGCACACATGATGAGGGCGAACGTTGCCTTGTTTATGTGAAGGACATGTTCGGAGGCTATCAGCAGATAACCAAGAATAAAGATGACAAGAAGTGTGGCAATCATGATATTATAGATTTCCTTAAAAACATAAGACTGCCGGAACGGCAGTCAATCCTGAAACTGAGTGCGAATTTACAAAATATTTTTGGAAAGAGTATAAAAAAAGCTGAAAATTTTAAAAAAAATTTCAGCTTTTTCAATAGTGCGGTAAGAATATATTTTCTGAAAAATTTTTATATCCGATGAGGCAAGGGAAATAATGATTATTTAAGGATTTTTGCAGAGCGGGAAATGCGTATGCCCGGAGTGGAGGGGTCTGTGATTCGGCGCCCTTGAAGGTCATACCAGATTGTTTCGCCCGGCTCTACATTCGCCGGGAAAGCATCTACTGATGAAGTTCCGAAAGAACATATTGTCTTGAGAGCGGAACCTGCACATCCTGTAAGGCTGTCGAAAAGGGGAGCGTTATACCATCCGCTGAGTGATGTGCCGTAGGCGTTATATTCCATCCACCACCAGAACAGCCCGTCCACCTGCTCGTATTTGTCAAGGGTAGCCACAAGGTCTTTGGCAAAGGCATCCTGTCCTGCATCGGTGTATGCCCATTTGCCGGAATAGTCATGTTCCGTACCGGGAACTGCCCATTTATATGAATATCCGGTCTCGACAATCATGATATTCTTCTCCGGATAGCGTGTCTGTAGTGAAGACAGAGCTTTGTCGAGAACACTCATGTCGCCATGGAAATAAGGATAGTAGCTGAGACCAATTATGTCATATTCCACTCCATATTTTTTCATTTGGTCGTAGAAATTGATGAGTACATCCACTTGCGCAACTCTTTCGGTGTGGAGCACAATCTTTGCTTCCGGGCATACTTCCTTGCATGCTTTGATAGCCTGACGTAGTAGATTTCCGAAACGGGGCCAGTTAGCTTCATCTCCCGCGAATACTTTCTTGAGAGATGTATCACCCTCCATTCCCCAAAGCATTCCGTAGCTGATTTCATTTCCCGGTTGTATGAAAGTGGGAGTCACTCCTGCCTCTTTTAGGGTAAGTAAGGTTTCCTTTGTGTAATCATAAATCTTTTCATAGAGTTGTTCGTCAGATAGACCGCGCCATGATTCAGGAATCCATTGTTTGGCAGGATCAGCCCAAGTGTCGGAATAATGGAAGTCGAGCATCAGATTAAACCCGTTGTCTACAATTCGCTTGCAAAGAGGTGTGATGTATTCGAGATCCTGGCAGGCATTCGGGTCGTATTCTGTCGGATGTTTAGCCTTGTGATCGGCAGGATTCACGAAAAGCCTTACGCGCATGGCATTCATACCTTCCTCGTGCAGCCAAGGCAGCAGATCGGCGATAGGGGTGCCATCGTGTGTCTTGTATTGTGCTCCGGCGTTTTCATATTCCGGTAAAAGCGATATGTCGCCTCCAACGTAATGCCGTGCAGCGTCGGCAATGCTTGGCAATAAACCGCAGAGCAGTAAAATAGAGAAAAATATTCTTTTCATTATCATAAATTTTAATCGAAGTTGACGGTATCTGATGTTAGATGGCTAAAGTGAGAATTATAAAATAAGGGATAATAGCAATACCGACGTGTAGCCATCGGGAGTGCGGAGCCAGTCGCGCCTTGTGCCGGTCAGAGTGAAGCCGGCTTTCTGATAGGTTCTGATAGCTTCATCATTACCTTCGGCAACAGTGGCTGTCAGTTGATGCAGCCCGAGCCTTTTCAACGAAAAATCCTTAAGTTGCAGAAGAGCCTCTGTGGCAACACCCTTGTTTCTGAAAGAAGGAAATATATAGATGCCGGTGTCTGCCCTGAGATGCCGTGGTGAAATATCGAAAAGATCAACAATTCCTGCCGGCATGCCGTCACAGTCTATGATGAGGCGCAGCTGCCCGCAGCGAAATGGATCGGCGTCGTAGGTCAGTGCATAATGCCGCAGCATCTCCCGGCTTAATGGAGCGAGATAGTCCGAGTATTTCCATGCCGACTCGTCGGATTCTGCCTCAAACATCATATCTGCGTCTTCAGGCTCTATTGCTCTTATTTTAATCATCATCAAACTATACTCTTTAGCAACTTATGCTTGCTAAGGTTGCATTATTTGTAGGGAACACGGTTTACAATTGACCTGCCGAGAGTGAGTTCGTCGGCATATTCGAGTTCATTTCCTATGCTAACCCCTCTGGCAAGGATGCTGATATCCACATTGTATTGGGCAAGTTTCCTTGATATGTAGAAATTTGTGGTGTCACCCTCCATTGTCGGGCTTAGTGCAAGAATCACCTCATTAATGCCTCCGGCAGCAACACGCTCTACAAGAGAACTTATTTCCAAATCGGAAGGAGAAACACCTTCGAGAGGGGAGATCACACCACCGAGAACATGGTAGAGCCCCGAGTGTTCATGTGTTGACTCAATTGATATCAGATCTTTTATGTTTTCAACCACGCAGATTATCGATGAATCCCGAGTAGGGTCGCTGCAGATATCGCATGTGTCTTTTTCTGAGATATTATGGCAGACATGGCAATAACGGATGTTTTTGCGCATATTGATTATCGACTCGCCTAATGCCACTGCTGCCGATTCCTCTTGCCGAAGAAGGTGCAAGGCAAGACGGAGTGCGGTTTTCCTTCCTATTCCGGGTAGTTTGCCCAGTTCGGACACTGTGTTGTCGAGGAGTTGAGAATTATACGTCTGAATCATATTGCAAAGTTAGGTATTTTTTCTTAACTTTGCAAATCCACTATAACCCGACAACTGAAAACGGAAAACAGAAAACGCAAAACTATGATAGAATATATAAATGGAAAGATAGGAGAGCTGGAACCCACTTTTGCAGTCGTGGAATGTAATGGTGTCGGATATGGCATGAACATTACTCTAATGGACTATACCAAGCTCCAGCATCTTCAGCAGGTGAAACTTTATGTCCACGAGGCAATAAGGGAAGATGCCTATGAACTGTATGGCTTCATGACCAAACAGAGCCGTGAGCTTTTCCGTCAGCTGATAGGTGTGAGCGGGGTAGGGCCTAACACCGCACGTCTGATACTTTCCTCATTGACAGAAGATCAGCTTGTCGATGCAATTGCCAATGACAATCCCGCAGCATTGAAGAGTGTCAAGGGCATCGGAGGAAAGACAGCTCAGAGGATAATTGTAGACCTTAAGGATAAAATAAAAGCTACTGATATTTCGTTAATTTCAAGTACGCCAATTGCCGGAGAAGCATTCGACGATGCCGTGGCGGCACTTACTATGCTTGGATTCAGCACCCAGGCGAGCCGCACAGCACTCAAGAAACTTTTCTCCGAAACACCTGACCTCACGACAGAGAAGGCCATCAAGCTTGCATTGACCATGCTGTGACCTCAAGACCGCGGCTCAGGTTGAGGCAAGGCATGATTTGAACCACGATAACTTGAGTAAGCGGAAACCCGACATAATGCAGAATCGTGTTGTGGCAGCACTTATCGCAGTGCTGGCACTCTCGCTTGTGTCTTTCGCTCAATACACCAAATCATCCTTGGCGCCTCCTCCTCCGCCACCGGTGCCCGACACCCGCATTGAGGGGAGTGACTCCTCTAAGACTATCTATCCTGTGAAACCTACGGTTCAGATGAGGGCGGAAGACTTCGGTGGAAAAGAGTATCCGTCAGATCTTAAAGACCCGCAGAACATCAAGACTGAAGCCGTGTATGACCCAGAGACGGGTATGTATGTCCTCCATACCAGGATTGGGGATAAAGACATCATAACTCCGTTCATGATGACTGCCGGTGAATATCATGAAATGAAGAATCGTGAGGAGATGTATGATTACTTCAGGAGTCAAAACTCTGCCAACTATGAGCAGAAAGGAAAGGAGGCATTCAATATCCTCGACATGAACTTTGCTCTCGGACCGCTCGAGAAAGTCTTTGGACCGGGAGGTGTGCGTCTCACCACACAAGGGTCAATCCAGATCTCTGCCGGTGTAAAAAGCAACAAGACCGATAACCCCGCTCTATCGCTTAAGTCAAGGCGCAAGACATATTTCGACTTCAATCAGAAGATCCAGGCAACTATCAATGCTTCCGTGGGCGACAAGCTAAAGTTCAATATGAACTACAATACGGATGCAACCTTTAGCTTCGACGCCCAAAAACTTAAGTTGCAATATGAAGGCAAGGAAGATGAGATTATAAAGAATATTGAGGCCGGCAACGTAAGTATGACCACAGGAAGCAGCCTTATCAGAGGAGGGACTTCTCTTTTCGGTGCCAAAGCAAAGCTTCAGTTCGGTAAGCTGACCTTGACAGGACTTATTTCGCAGCAAAATTCCGAATCTAAGTCAATCTCGACAAAGGGGGGTGTGCAAAGCACTGATTTTGCCATCAGCGCTGCTGACTACGATGCCAACCGGCACTTCTTCCTGAGTCAATATTTCTATACGCACTATGATGACTTCTGCGCTAAATTGCCTTATGTGTCTTCAGGCATCAACATAACCCGTATAGAGGTTTGGATCACCAACAAGACCCAGAAATTCGATGAAAGCCGCAACTTTGTTGCATTCATGGATCTTGGTGAGAATACCCGTCTCGCAACAGACTACTGGATTCCCGACCATTCTGTCCCCGTTCCATCCAATTCCAGCAATAACCTGCTTCAGGTTTTGAAATCAGATTATCCCGGTGCAAGAAACATTAATCAGGTCACCCAGGTGCTTAAGCCTTTGAACGCTTACGGCATTGAGGGTGGAAAGGACTATGAGAAGGTTGAGAGTGCAAGGCTTCTTAATTCAAGTGAATATACGTTGAACTCTACATTGGGCTATATTTCACTGAAGCAGGCTCTCAATACCGACGAAGTGCTTGCCGTGGCGTTCGAATACACATATAATGGGAAAGTATATCAGGTAGGTGAGTTTTCAGGCGATGTCACATCTACCGGGAGCGCGCTCTATTTGAAAATGCTCCGTGGCACCACAGTGTCTCCCAAGCTCCCGATGTGGCAGCTCATGATGAAAAATGTCTATAGCCTCGGTGCTTATCAGATACAGAAAAACAATTTTAAGTTCAACATTAAGTTTCTAAGCGACTCCACAGGTATCGAGATTCCATATCTTCCCGTTGGCTCGATTTCAAACAAGCCTCTTATTCAGGTGATGGGGCTCGACCGCATCGACTCAAACGGAGAGTCGGTGAGCGACGGAATATTCGACTTCATTGAAGGCTATACCATTCAGACCTCAAATGGCAAGGTCATCTTTCCCGTTGCCGAACCGTTCGGCAGCAATCTCCGGAGGCAGATTGGCAATGAGGCTCTTGCCGACCGTTACGCTTATCAGGAACTTTACGATTCAACCCTGGTTGTCGCAAAGCAGTTTGCCGACAAGAATAAGTTCACAATGTATGGCCAATACACGTCGGGCCGCGGAAGCCAGATCAATCTCGGGGCCATGAATGTTCCCCGCGGATCTGTCGTTGTCACTGCCGGTGGTGCCGTGCTGACAGAGAACAGCGACTATACTGTAGACTACTCGATGGGTATTGTCACCATCACTAACCAGAGCATCATAGACTCTGGGACAAACGTCAGCGTATCGCTTGAAAATCAGTCTCTGTTCTCGATGCAGCGCAAGACGCTGATGGGCCTTGATGCCCAATACCGGTTCAGCAAGGAGCTCACTCTTGGCGGAACTCTGCTTCATTTCGGCGAGAAATCCCTTACTGAGAAAGTGGGTATCGGAGAGGAACTCATCAACAATACCATGTTTGGTGTCAACCTGAGCTACAACAAGCAGTTCTTATGGCTCACCGATCTGATCAACAAGGTGCCTACCATCAATGCAAAAGCACCTTCGCAGTTTAATCTCACGGCAGAATACGCCCAATTGGTTCCATCTAAGCAGAAGACCGGCACCAATCAGGGAAGTTCCTATGTAGATGATTTCGAGACTTCGCAGACCGGTGTGGATTTGAGAAATCCATATAGCTGGTTTCTTGCATCGACACCGCAAGACTCCTCGTCAGACGCCCTGTTCCCTGAGGCGGCCCTTAGCAACAATCCGGACTATGGTAAGAACCGTGCTTTGCTTGCGTGGAACTATATCGACCGTATTTTTACGCAGAAAAACAGCTCCATGCTGCCCGGTTATCTGAAAAACGACCTCAAGCAGCTCTCCAATCCTTATGTCCGTGAAATTCAGGTGAAGGAGCTATATCCCGGCAGAGACATCACCTATGGAGATGCAAACTACATCCAGACTCTTAATCTTTCTTTCTATCCAAAAGAGAGAGGACCCTATAATGTGGATGCTGAAAACATTGATGCCGACGGCTATCTTCTCAATCCTGAGAAAAGGTGGGGCGGCATAATGCGCAAAATAGAGAATTCCAATTTCGAGACCTCTAATGTGGAGTATATCCAGTTCTGGCTCATGGATCCATTCCTCGATAAGGATGCCCCCTCGAATCCCGGTGGAGATCTTTATTTCAATTTTGGTGAGATTTCTGAAGATATCCTCAAAGATGGCATGAAGAGCTATGAGAACGGTATTCCGGTAGATGGAAATGACGATTTCATTGAGGAAACGGTCTGGGGAAAGGTGTCTAAGCAGAATTCACTGACCTATGCTTTCGAAAATGCCCCTGATGCACGTCTGCTTCAGGATGTCGGCCTCGACGGCATACCTACAGAGGAGGAATTCACTTTCCCGACTTATTCAAATTTTGTCGAGACTCTTAGAAACAGACTTCCCGCCGAGACAATCATGAAGATGCAAGACGATCCTATGTCGGTATTCAACGATCCGGCAGGGGATAACTATCATTTCTTCCGCTCGGAATATTATGATTCGCAGCACACTTCCATTCTTGACCGCTACAAGCATTACAACGGTGTGGAGGGTAACTCTCTTTCTCCCGATCAGAGTCCCAACCCGCAGTATCAGTCGAGCAGGGCAGTGCCCGATGTAGAAGACATCAATCAGGACAACACCCTGAATGAGTATGAGAGATACTTCCAATATAAGGTGTCGATCCGGCCGGAAGACCTTGAGGTGGGCAAGAATTTTGTCACGGATAAGCAGACTACATGGGTCACCACCAGAGAAGGAAGGCAGGAGGCGGTATGGTATCAGTTCAAGATTCCGTTGTCAAGCCCTGAGAAAGTGGTTGGCGGCATCAACGATTTCTCAACCATAAGATTCGTGCGTATGTTCATGACCGGATTCTCTGAAGTGACCCACCTTCGTTTCGGTTCGCTCGAGCTCGTAAGGGGTGAGTGGCGCGACTATAAGTTCAATCTTAACTCCCGCAACGACTCTCCGGCAGAAGGTGAGCTCGACATGAGTGTGGTCAACATAGAGGAAAATTCACGTCGCACTCCGGTCAACTATGTGCTGCCCCCGGGAGTGACCAGGATCCAGGACTCAAGCAGTGCCGCAGCCACCCAGCTCAACGAGCAGTCGCTTCAGCTGAAACTTACCGACATCCAGCCCGGAGATGCTCGCGGAATCTACAAGAATACCCAGCTCGACCTGAGAATCTATAAGAGGCTTCAGATGTGGGTGCATGCCGAGGCGGATGTTGACGACAAGACTAATCTCAAGGACGGTGACCTCGCCATCTTCATCAGGGTCGGTTCAGATGTTAAGAACAACTATTACGAATATGAGATTCCGCTTGATATAACCCCTCCCGGCTCCTACAACAATTATTCCACCGCCGACCGTTGGATTGTGTGGCCTCAGAACAACTATCTTGATCTTCCGTTCGATCTCTTTACATCCACCAAGACAGAGAGAAACAGGGCTATGTCTGAAGGTCAGGAAGGAGTGGGCTATATTCGTCTTTATTCTGTGCGCGACCCCAACAATCAGCGTAATACTGTCTCTGTGCTTGGCAATCCCACTCTCAGTGATGTGCGCACCATGCTTATTGGTGTCAGAAACAAATCAAACACTGTTAAGAATGGAACTATATGGGTGAATGAACTTAAGGTCACCGATTTCAATCAGGATGGTGGTTGGGCGGCAAAGATCAACGCAAATCTTGCCATCTCCGATATTGCAACTGTTAATTTTGCAATGCATAAGGAGACTGCCGGTTTCGGAAGCGTTGACCAGGGACTCTCGGCACGCCGGCTCGACAACTACGACCAATATAACTTCTCAATCCAGGGCAACGTGGGCAGAATCTTGCCCGAGAAGGTGAAGCTGAACGCACCTGTCTATTATGCCCGGAGCAGCGAGACTTCCACTCCCAAGTATAACCCGTTGGATCAGGATATACTTCTGAAGGATGCCCTCTCTGCCGCCACGACAAAAGCGGAGAAAGACTCAATCAAAAACTACGCATTGACTAAGAAGACCACAGAGTCTTTCTCGCTTTCCAACATGCGTTTTAACATTACATCGAAAAATGCCATGCCGTGGGATCCGGCAAACTTCACGGTTGCATTCAATTTCAACAAGCAGCGCGATCTTGACCCGACAACCGAATATGAGAACACTTCTGATTACAGGGGTTCGTTCCAATACTCATATTCCCCCTATTTCAAGCCCTTCAAGCCGTTTTCAAAGCTCGATGGAAAATCAAAGTTCAAGAAATTTTTGAAAGACTGGCAAATTAACTGGCTTTTCAACAACATTACTTTCTTCACCAGCATGCAGCGCCATTACTACGAGCAGCAGACTCGCTCTGAAGTTGACGTTGCAATGCAGCTCCCGGTGCAGGTGAGCAAGAATTTCCTTTGGGACCGCCAGTTGTCGCTCAACTGGAATATTATCCAGTCGCTGACTCTTTCATTCCAGAGCAACACCACTGCAAGGATCGAGGAGACGATAGGTGCTGTAAATAAAAGACTGTTCCCCGACAAATACAGGGATTGGAAAGACACTGTCATCAACTCCATCAAGGGGCTTGGCACGCCTTGGAACTACAACCAGACTTTTACCGGCAGCTACAAGGCTCCTTTCAACAAGATTCCATTCCTCGACTATCTGACAGGGAATCTAAGCTACACATCCACCTATCAATGGGACCGTGGCACACAGATTCAGGGAGTCGACATGGGTAATTCCATAAGGAATCAGACCACTTGGAACGGTGATGTCAGGCTCAATTTCGAGACTCTCTATAATCATAGCAAGTTCCTGAAGGAGATCAACCAGCGTTTCTCTGCACGTGCCGGCAACAGAAGGAATAATTCTGCCGGCAATAGGAATTCTTCGTCCTCCACCAAGGCAAGGAGAGTGGAGAGGAGCATTCGGCTTTCTGCCGATTCCACCACAATCTTCACCCATAATCTGAAAAGCAAAGATGTCGTGTTCACTGCCACTGTCAATGGAAAACGTTTTGATCTGCAGACTAAGCCAATTGATGAGAACAAGGTTGAAATCCTCAACAAGGGCAAGGATATTGTCAAGATTATTGCGCGCGAGAAAGTGAAGGAGGATAAGAAGAATATGGGTAAGGAGATTCTTCAGCATGGAATCCGCTTGCTGATGGCTCCCAGGAGCTTTTCCATGCGCTGGAGGCAGAATCACTCGCTCAACCTCCCTCTGTTTATGCCAAGTGTAGGTGATGTTTTCGGACAATCTAACGGATATGGCCCGATGTCGCCCGGACTTGATTTTGCTTTCGGATTTTTTGATGAAAGTTATGTGGATAAGGCTCTTGCAAGAGGTTGGCTGCTGACCGACGGCACAAACACTTCTCCCGCTATTTGGAACAAGGGAGAGGAATTTAATTTCGAGCTTACTCTTGAACCTATAAGAGGACTTAAGATCACGCTTACTGAGAACCTTACCGACAATCGCACAAATCAGGTGCAGTTCATGTATTCCGGTATGCCTACATCAAGGACCGGTAGCTATACTCGCACCCATGTAGCTCTCAAGACTGCCTTGAAGACTTACAAGGCGGAGGATGGTTACAATTCGGCTGCCTTCAATACTTTCTTGCAGAATATTCCAATTGTGGCGCAACGATATGAGGCGAAATACAGTGGCATGAAATATCCGGAAGTAGGTTTTATGGAGGGCAATCCTCTGGGTGGCACTGCCTATAATCCGGAGGTCGGGCAAGTGAGCCGCACCTCAAGCGATGTGCTTATCCCGGCATTCCTTGCTGCCTATACAGGTAAGGATGTGAACAAGGTGAGCCTCAACCTTTTCCCGGGACTTTCATCGATGCTCCCTAACTGGAAAGTGACTTACGACGGTTTCCTGAATCTCGGCAATATGAAGAAGTGGTTCAAGAGCTTCACCCTGCAGCATGCCTATAATTGCACCTATTCCACAGGTGGCTACACTTCCTATTTGAATTGGATTGGTGTTGACGGTGACTATGGCTTCACTCTCGACGAGGCAACGCAAAGTCCGGTGCCATCTTCACCTTATAATATATCGTCGGTGGCGATAACCGAAAGGTTCAATCCCCTTGTCGGCTTCAATGCGACTCTCAACAACGATCTCAAGGTCAACATGCAGTACACTGACAGCCGTACTCTCAACCTTAACTCTCAGGCAGGGCAGATAGTTGAGACTTCATCAAGGCAGATAACGATTGGTGCCGGCTATAAGATTGCAAATTTCAATAAGATAATAAAGATAGGTAGCCGTCAGGGTGGCGTCAGCAACGATCTTTCAGTCGACGTTGACCTCAATTTTGCCAACAATTCGAGTCTTATCAGGAGGATTGAGACAGCTTATACACAGGCTACACAGGGAACCAAGTCATTCTCCCTTAATTTAATGGCAAGCTATGTGCTTAGCCGGAGAATCACATTGGCTGCATATTTCGATCATCAGGTCAACACTCCTCTTGTATCATCCACTGCCTTTCCCACCTCCAACTCCAATTTTGGCGTCTCGATTAATATGTCGCTTGCGAGGTAGGTTGTTTTAAGTCTTCAGTCTTCATTTGTCCGAAACTTGAAACCTGAAACCTGAAACCTGAAACCCGGAACCTGAAACCTGAAACTGAAGATTTAAGACTTAAGACTTAAGACCAAAAAATATGTTGTACAACATATTTTTCTAAAACAATTCCGAAAATAGAGCGTTATATATAATGAAGTGTAAGTTGTGGAAAAGAGTTTCCCAACTAAAGGAAATAATATGTTTCGGTTCATATATCACTGATAATGCGATAGATATTGGTGATCTTGGACGGCAATTTGCAGTTTTAATGCCGTAAAATCCGAAACTCCCCGGTAATCTCCTTGGCCCGCGTTGTCGCGATGCCTTACCGGGTATGTTTAACCTAAATTTTATTTTATGAATTTTAAACTGAAAAGTGCGGGAATTTTGGCAGGCGCCGTAGGTTTGACATTGCTCACATCTGCAGTCTCCACCAAAAACGTACCGCTTGAGGTAGGCAACCAGGCACCGGAGATTTCACTCTCCGACTCTGAAGGAGGATCAGTCTTACTTTCAGAACTAAAAGGAAAAGAAGTGGTCTTGAATTTCTGGAGTGTCAATGACGCGGAAAGCCGCATCAGCAATGTCCGCCTCGCAAGAGATGCCGAGCGCTCGGGAGCGAAGTATTTTGGTATTTGTATTGACTCTGACCGTCAGCTTGCCGAAGAAGTGATGAAAGCTGACAATGTAGCGACAGATCAGTTATATTTCGCAGACAGGCAAGTGACAGATGAATACCAGCTTGCCAAGGGAACTCGGACAGTAAAAATCGACCCTTACGGCATTGTAGCCGCTATTGATTGAAAAAAGCATCCCAACGGGATGCTTTTTTTTACCCCACACCGAACCCGGAGTAGGGATGCACCCTGGTGCATCCGCCCCCAAAAGCAAGCTAAGTAAGCAGCACACTCCGTGTGCGCCCCAAAAACCCCAACCCCAATGCACCCGCCCCCAAAAGCAAGCTAAGTAAGCAGCACACTCCGTGTGCGACCCCAATAACCCCCCAAAACCCCCAATTTAACAAAGATAAGGCACACAATAATAACGATGGCAGTAAATTTGTAATCACAAACAACCTTCCGATAAAAAACTACTGCCATGACATCAATAAAAGTTAAATTCCGTCCCTCAACAGTCGCAGACCACGAGGGCACAATCTACTATCAGATTATCCACGAACGCAAAGTGAGAACCATAAATACCGATTATCGAGTTTCCAATGAAGAGTGGGACGAAAATCGCTCGATGGTGGTCACCCCTCGCCACGGTGAAAGAAAATCCTTTATTCTGTCAATACGGGAGCGGATCCGCTGGGACGTGGAACGTCTCAATAAGATTGTCCGTAGATTTGACATCGATAGCCTGTCTTACTCTGCCGAAGACGTGATAGAGGAATTCGACCGCCACGCACGTGAATACAGCCTCTTCAATTTTATGGAGAATATCATCGTTAGGTTGAAACATAACGGCAAGACCCGCACCTCCGAGACATACACCGCAGCCCTCAATAGTTTCAAGAAATTCCGTAAAGATGAAGACATAATGCTCGATTGCCTTAACAGTGAAGTTATGGAAGCCTACGAAGCATGGCATCGGCAGAGGGGAGTGGCACCCAACACCATCTCCTTCTATACCCGAATACTGAGAGCCACCTACAACCGGGCAGTGGAAGAGGAGATTATTGAAAACCGCAATCCCTTCCGTCATGTCTATACAGGTGTGGATAAAACGGTGAAACGGGCATTGCCATTGTCAATGATAAAGAAAATCAAGACAGTAGACCTGTCTCTGATTCCTGTATTGGATTTTGCAAGAGATATGTTCATGATGAGCTTCATGTTGCGGGGAATGAGCTTCATCGACATGGCATATCTCAAAAAGACAGATTTAAAAAATGGATATATAACATACCGTAGAAAGAAAACGGGTCAGCAGCTCACAATCGAGTGGACAAAAGAAATGCAGCTTCTCCTCGACAAATATCCCGAGAACCGGTCAGACTATCTCCTCCCCATAATAAAAAATCCCGGCACTAACGAGAGATACACCTACCGCAACGTGGGTTATAACATCAATCATAACCTTAAGACGATAGCCAAAAAACTTGGCATATCCATTCCGCTCACGCTCTACGTGGCACGCCATAGCTGGGCATCGGCAGCCAAAGCCAAAGGAATCCCCCTGAGTGTCATCAGCGAAGGTATGGGTCATGACAACGAGACCACCACACAGATCTATCTCGCCAGCCTCGACACCTCCGCCGTCGACAAAGCCAACTCCATCATCCTAAAAAGCCTTTAGCACGCAGGAGAGTCGACCATATTCATAGAGTTTATGCTTGGTGAGATTCTTGCTGCACTTTCGAGAGGAGAATCCGTTACTGAAAACATAAGACTTGAATACGTTCCTATTAAAGTTCCTGATATATTTCCTAATAACATTCCTAATATATTTCCTAATAAAGTCCGTTCGTGGTATCCGCAAATCGCAGAAATTGTCTGGGATATTGCCTCATTGCTTAATAATACACCCGGAGCGAATGCAGATCAACTTGGAAAAGCATTAGGTATAAGCGGACGAATGGTGCGAACTCATATAGCAACACTTCGCAACCTCGGAATTATTGAACGAATAGGAAGTAATAAGTCCGGATATTGGAAAGTAAGACGAATCGATAGCAAATCCTAAAGCTCCCGTTATGCTATTAGATGACTGCCCCTATCCCGAGTCTTCTCTCCCTCATTAGCAATTAAATGCCGGATAAAACTCCGAGTCTCCCTCATTCATGCAATGCGGAGCGAAGCGAGCGAGCCTTAGCGAACTTTGCTTCCTATAGAGTATATCGTAGCACTCAGCGAGCCCTCTGCACCTCTGCGAGATTAATTTCTATGAGTATATCTTAGATCGCGCAGAGAAGCAAAGGGCTCGCCAAGGGATTTAGCTTTTCCAAGTCTCCCTCATTCACGCAATGCGGAGCGAAGCGAGCGAGCCTTAGCGGACTTTGCTTCCTATAGAGTATATCGCAGCACTCAGCGAGCCCTCAGCCCCTCTGCGAGATTAATTTCTATGAAGATATCTTGATCGCGCAGAGAAGCAAAGGGCTCGCCGAGGGATTTTGTAATTCTGGGCAGAACTATGCCGATTAAGACAGCAAAGTTCGCCGAGGCTCGCTTCGCCTCCGCTCCGCATTGCAGAATACCCTAAGCTATCGTAATGCTATTGAATGGCAGGTACTTCTCCGAGTATTCTCTCCCTCATTCACTATTGAAGATACTTTTCAGAGTCTGTTACATTCGCTATTAAATGCCAGATAAATTTCCAAGTCACCCTCATTCATGCAATGCGGAGCGAAGCGAGCGAGCCTTAGCGAACTTTGCTTCCCTGTGAATTACATTTCAGCACTCAGCGAGCCCTCTGCATCTCTGCGAGATTAATTTCTATGAGGATATATTAGGTCGCGCAGAGAAGCAAAGGGTTCGCAGGAAATTAGCGCTTCCAAGTCCCCCTCATTCATGCAATGCGGAGCGAAGCGAGCGAGCCTTAGCGGACTTTGCTACCTATAGAATATAGAGTAAATTTCAGAACTCAGCGAGCCCTCTGCATCTCTGCGAGATTATATCCTATGAGTATATCTTAGATCGCGCAGAGAAGCAAAGGGCTCGCCGAGGGATTTAGCACTTCCAAGTCCCCCTCATTCACGCAATGCGGAGCGAAGCGAGCGAGCCTTAGCGGACTTTGCTACCTATAGAATATA
>CAYQXG010000025.1:17687-32886 GCA_964421525.1 uncultured Sangeribacter sp.
GAGTAAATTTCAGAACTCAGCGAGCCCTCTGCATCTCTGCGAGATTAAATCCCAAGAGTATAAAAGACATCAACAGACCCAAAATTTAACTCCGAAGCATTCCACAATATTATTACTGTCATAGCCAAATCAACCCCCAACTCCATCATCCTAAAAGCCACTAAGAATCAGCCTCGATCTCAAAAAGAAATCGAGGCTATTTTGTTTGAAACCCATCCAAATCTCTCGGCAAGAGATACTTATAATGAATGCAAAGGTAAGGCTAAAATTTAAAATATGCAAATAATCAATTAAAAAATTGCTTACATGGAAGATATATTTATTTCATACATAATACTGATTGTGTGAAATTTTACAAAGATAAAATAATGATTAATCTAATTTAATTTAAAACACGATGTTACAAATCATCCAAATCTCTTGCCGAGAGATAACAACAAAAGAAGATGCTTTATGAAATATTTTACAAATTACCATCATATAACCGATTAGATTTATTTAATGATCGATACAGATTTGAATTTCTTCTTATTTCCGGAAGTTAAATCACTCGAATTGTAGATGAATAAAACCAAATATTTATATCTGAATTCGCGCGACGAATTTTTTAGGGTCGACATCTCGAAGATAGTCTTCTTTGAGTCTGACGGCAACTATACCCATATCATCATGAGCAACAAGATGAATGCGACCTTGTCCATGAACCTTGCTCAGATGCAATGTCTGCTTTCGGAAAGTCTAAAGGAGGGTGCCGCAATCTTCGCAAGGATTGGAAAGCGGCATATCATAAATCTCAACTACGTGTATCAGATTGCCATATTGCGACAGAAGTTGGTGTTGAGTGATGGTGAGAACTTTGAGTATCAAATCAATATTTCAAAAGAAGCTCTTAAAAAACTGCGGGATATGTATGTCTCGGCAATCAATAAGGAAACGACAAGAAAAGAATAACAGATAATGGAGAGTTTAAAAGGCAAGACAATACTCATAGGCAGGGAACCTGAGCAAGGTCGGTTTCTTGTGGCATTGGATCGGGGAAAATCCACAGTATTGGGTAATGCCGGTTGTGTGCCATCGAGTGTAAGCCGCTGCAAGCCGGCAGAAGGAATGGGTCATTCAAAGATTGATGTTGATAATGATGGCAACATGGTTATTACTAATCTTAAAAGTGGCAACGTCACCTACGTTAATGGGATTGAAGTTGCCTCTAAACGGATTGATCTTTCATCAAAGGTGGAGCTTGGGAAAGACAAGTATTTGATAAATCTTCCGGCAGTTTTGGATTCAGCCAAAAAACTTGTTTCAATCGATGTCTCTGAAAAATCAAAACAATTCAACATCAGGCATCTTGAAGCCGTATGGACCGGTCACCATGAAGCACTAAAGATGCTGAGGGAGAAGCAAAAGAAGATAAATCTAATTCGTTCAGGGTGCGGAATCTTCACTATGTGTGCGATGCCGTGCATATTCTTCTTGGGTCCTGTTGGATATGCGTTGACAGGAATCGGCATCGCAGGCAATATCTACACTTTTGTAGGTCTTAAGAATGACAACACCACGGAAGAACAGGAACGCCTTGCCGAAGATTTTCAAGATAACTATGTATGCCCGAACCCGGACTGCAACAAATTTTTAGGAAATCTAAGCTATAGACTTTTAAAAAGACAATACTCCATGCACTGCCCATATTGCAAGTGCGAATATACTGAATAAATACAACATTTATGGAAGCGATTCAAGGACTTAAGCCGGGTGCATTTCTTCGCCACGACACATATAGAATTGAAAAGGTATTAGGACAAGGCGGGTTTGGAATAACCTACCTTGCCATAGACATGACTCTTGACCGACCTGTAGCAATCAAGGAGTTTTTTCCCAAGGACTACTGCGACCGGGAGGCAACAACGAGCCAGGTCACGCTTGGAACTCAAAACACAAGCGAGTTTGTGAGCCGCCTTAAGGCTAAGTTCCTCAAGGAAGCAAGGAACATAGCCAAGTTCGACCATCCGAGCATTATCAAGATACATGCTGCCTTTGAGGAAAACAACACTGCCTATTATGTAATGGACTACATAGATGGCAAGTCGTTGTCTGAGATTGTAAAACAGGGTGGGCCCCTTCCTGAAAAAAAAGCCACGGAATATATAGAAAAGATTGGAAGTGCGTTGGAATACATCCATTCCCGCCATATCAACCATCTTGATGTGAAGCCGGCAAATATCATGATTCGGCCAACCGACGACATGCCGGTCCTTATTGATTTCGGCCTTTCCAAGCAATACGACGCCAAGGGTAACCAGACTTCTACGACTCCTGTAGGAATAAGCCACGGTTATGCTCCGATGGAGCAGTATTCTGACGGAGGAGTCAAGGAGTTCTCACCGCAGACTGATCTGTATTCATTAGCAGCTACCTATTATTACTTGCTGTCGGGTGTGACACCACCTCAGGCTACTCTTTTGGTAGATGATGAACTCACTTTTCCTCAGACTATTCCGGCGAAGTTGATTAAACCGATTCTTAAGGCGATGTCGCCGGGAAGAAAAAGGCGTCACGAAAGTATAAATGCTTTTCTGCAAGAAATCAGAGACACTGAAGCTCCCTGTAAATCTGTAGATGTTGAGGAAGCTACAACTGTAAATTTCGATAGGGTAATAGATGAAACAAAAACTATCGAAGAAGAATCATATAACGAGGAAACGGAACAGAAAAGAGGTATTTCAAAATGGATATGGGGAGCCGTAGGGGGAGTTGCCATCATTGTTTTGGCAATAATTATGTTTATGCCAAAGGGTTCCTCTCCCAATGAGATATATGACTCAAGCAGTGTAGTGGAAGTTCAGAATGAATTGCCGACCTCTGTTCAGGACATGGAATGGGACTCCCCATTAGGAAAAGCATTGTACACCGGCAGTGTGATAGCGGATACATCATCCGGAAGTGTGGTGCTCATTGCTGATGGGAAAGGTGTTGCCAAGATTATTGACGGAGAATTTAAGGGTAGTGTATATGATGGTGAATTCAAATTAGGCAAGATGGAAGGACAAACTACATATACACATGCAAGTGGAGATTCCTTTGAAGGAATCTTCAAAGATAATAGATATAGCAGAGGTAAATACAGAATCCAATCAACAGGAGAATATTTTGAGGGCACCTTCGATAAAAATGGAGCTCCTGCAAAAGGAAACTGGTATGACAAAAACGGCAAAAAGTTATGAGAAAAATCATATTCTTTACAATATTGACATTAATAATTGGTGGCCTCTGTCCTGACGCTTATGCGCAGGGTGTTGTCTCACGTCCCTCTAAACAGGGATCGTCAAAACCAACTCCGATAAAGCCTAAATTGACGGTTAATGGTTACGATGTATCTCTATCTCTTGACTTTATTGATACTGGCGAAACAAAACAACTTGAAATATCCACAAATCAAGGTACCCCTAAAGTGTCTTCTACACCCGCATGGATTAAAATAACAGGAATATCTTCAAATTCTATAGATGTGAAATGTGAACCCAATTTGACCACATCTTCACGTGATGGAAGTTTTAAAATTCAGGCAGGCAAATTGAGTGTTACCGTAAATGTTTCTCAACTTGCATGTAAACCTTTTATCAACGGACATGAATGGGTGGATCTGGGACTTCCAAGCGGGACTAAGTGGGCAACTTGCAATGTAGGCGCTTCCTCTCCATCAGACTATGGAAACTATTTTGCATGGGGAGAGACAAGACCAAAGTCAAATTATGATTGGAGCAGCTGCTTTGACTGTCTTGATAATAGCGGTAATAGGTGGGATTTCTACAAAATTGGTGGAAATACACAGATATCACCGTACAGTGGTCATGACACAGCCCGTGAGAACTGGGGCGGAACATGGAGGATACCTACCAATGCAGAATTTGATGAACTACTGAGTAAGTGTACATGGACATGGACTTCGATAAACGGAAAGAAAGGTTATGAAGTAACAGGACCGAATAAGAAATCTATCTTTCTGCCCGCTGCTGGCTATAAGTACGGTACGGAGTTGTACAGTGTGGGCGAGTGCGGCTATTACTGGTCGAGTACGCTAAGTTCGTACGATTCCAGCAGCGCTCGGTACCTTTACTTCGTCGACAGCGGCCGCTACACGAACTACTACTACCGTAGGTGCGGTTTTAGTGTTCGTCCTGTCACAGAATAGACGCACCGCGAAGCGTATTGGGTTCATTTGATTTATTTGAATTATTTGATTTATTTTCCCGCGAAGCGGGTCGAAAAATATTTATGGCTAAAACGATAGATGAAAAGATTTGCATTGAGCGTAATCGTCAATTAGGTTGTATAATATTTTTTCTTGAAGGTGGTTTTTACCGTGCATACGAACATAGCGCTCTTGATGCAATCAAAAACCTTCACGAATTTAAAGTGAATTGCCGATTCTATAAAGCATTAAATAATAGAGTAGTAAGTATTGGATTCCCAGTGACAAGTCTTGTAAAATTTGCAAGAGGGAATAAAGTGGAGCAACATGATGACATCGCCACAATCATATTACCATCTGGGGCAATTAGGACATCGAAAGAAGAATTCACTGCCTGGAAAGAGTCTCTTCCTACAACAGAAGATTTAAATGGTCCGGTTCCCTCAGAAAAACAACGGAATGAATTATACCATAAGATAATAAAATTCCCTATAGAGAGCAGATCTCCGTTGCAATGTATGCTCTTTTTGGCAGAACTTAAAAATGAGTTGCAGTATCTTCCCAACAAGATTGATAAGTCTAATGGCAATCTATAGTGAATTACCCGTATACAAGGTGACATACGAGCTTCTTCGCGATGCTATGATGTTAATGAGAAATGTAAGTCGAGATTATAGATATACATTGTGTCAAGATCTACAAGAGAAAACAATCGGAATAATGGTTAGAATATATAGAGCAAATAAGACAACTGATAAAAAATGTCATATCAGCGAAGCACGTGAACTACTCGTTGAGGCGAGAATTATGATTCGGTTGTTATCAGATTTTCACCAAATTTCGGACAAACAATATGCTACTCTTTCATATAAAAGTGAATTGGTAAGTAAGCAACTTGCCGCATGGGAAAAATCGGTATCAACCTTGTAGAGATTTGAGTTAACAATAGGAATAACAATTAACAATAATGTGCGTCCAAACCCTCCAGAATATCGAAGGTCAAGGCTTTAGGTAGCGAGAGGTAAGGTAAATTCAGACAGTCTGCCTATCATAAAAAATAAGATGGGAAATTACAGAAAGCCTATAACAAAAAAAGACTCGAAGCACAGTCAAAAGCTAACACCCCCAAAACAAATGTCTTTTTGGGAGGATCTCTTTACGACTGTTGCAGAAGAAGACTGTCGGATTGCTGGCTATAAGAACGGTACGGAGTTGAACAATGTGGGCAAGAACGGCAATTACTGGTCGAGTACGCTAAGTTCGAACTATTCCAACAACGCTCGTAACCTTAACTTCAACGACAGCAACCGCAACACGAACAACAACAACCGTAGGTGCGGTTTTAGTGTTCGTCCTGTCACAGAACTTACTCGCACTTATCTATTAACTGATCTCTACAAGGCGTACCGGTGTGCTCGAAAAAACAAGCGCTTTCGAGACTATCAGTTACGTTTTGAAATGAATCTTGAAGAAAACTTATGTCGTCTATGCGACGACCTTATAAACCGGGAATATTATCCTGGAACTTATGTGACTTTTATTGTTCATGAGCCAAAACAGCGAGAAGTATTCGCAGCGCCTTTCCGAGACCTAATAGTTCATCATTTGTATTATAACTACACTCATAGACTTTTTGAGCGTACATTTATAGCAGATTCCTATAGTTGCATAAAGCGCAGAGGAACTCACTATGGTGTTAGAAGACTTGATTATCATATCCGTTCAGCATCTCATAATTATACAAAAGAGTGTTATATAATGAAGTTAGACCTACAAGGTTACTTTATGAGTATTAATCGTAAATTGTTGTTAGATATTGCTATTTCTGACCTAAAAAAAATTAAAAATCATAAAGCTAATAATCGAGGGTTGACATGGAGTGATATACTTGATTTCCAATTTTTAGAGTATTTAACTGAGGTAATAGTAACACATAATCCAATATTAAATTGCAAAAGGCGAGGAGATGAGAAAGATTGGTTTGGTCTGCCTGACACAAAAAGTCTATTCCATAGTGCTGAAGGATGCGGGTTGCCAATCGGCAACCTGACAAGCCAACTTTTTAGCAATGTATTTCTTAATCACCTTGACCAATATATTAAAAGAGTTTTAAAGATCAAACATTATGGACGATACGTTGACGATATGTTTTTTGTAGACACAGATAAGAATAGACTTGTTGATGTTTGTAATTTAGTAAGTGACTATGCCAAAAATGAACTTAAGCTAACAATTCATCCCCAAAAAATCAAAATAGTGAAAGCCAAACAAGGCATTGATTTTCTTGGACAGTTCATATTACCTTACCGAAGATATCTTTCAAATAAATCAAAGAAAAGGGTAAATCAAGGAATTAATAGTATTGCAAATATGAAAAAGATAGAGTCAAAAAAATTACAATCCATCATAAACTCATATTGTGGTGTAATTAGTCATGTGCGTGGTTACAGATATTGGTACAAAACAATTCAGAACAATAATTGGATGTTTAGATTTGGAGTTTTCAATGAAGGATATACAAAATTGCAATTGTTCAACAATCAAAAACAATAAATAATTCTATTGAATATTTTGAAGAGTCCTTCGACAAAAAGGAACTCCTGAAGAAAAAACTGATATTACAAAAACGACGAAAAAATGAAAAAGATTATTTTTATTATTATGTTGACGTTGTCAGTAATATGCGTATGCTCGAATACGTATGCACAAATCAAAATTTCACGTCCCTCAACTTACGGTAAGACACCAACTCCTAAGCCAAAGCCACAGACTAAAGTCAGCGATCCCGATGGCGAAATCAATGGACACGGATATGTTGATCTTGGACTGCCAAGCGGAACAAAGTGGGCAACTTGCAACGTGGGTGCAAATAACCCGAGTGATTATGGAAATTATTACGCTTGGGGAGAAACAAGACCGAAGTCAAATTATGATTGGAGCAACTGTTTCGATTGTCTTGATAATAGCGGTAATAGGTGGGATTTCTACAAAATTGGTGGAAATACACAGATATCACCGTACAGTGGTCATGACACAGCCCGGGAAAATTGGGGAGGAACATGGAGGATGCCGACAGAGACAGAATTGGAAGAGCTAATTAATAAATGTACATGGAGATGGACCTCGATAAACGGAAAGAAAGGTTATGAAGTAACTGGACCGAATAAGAAATCTATCTTCCTGCCTGCTGCTGGCTGTAAGTACGGTACGGAGTTGCGCAATGTGGGCAAGAACGGCTATTACTGGTTCGGTACGCTAAGTTCTTACTATTCCTACTGCGCTCGGTACCTTAGCTTCGACGGCAGCTACCGCAACACGTACAACTACTACCGTAGGTGCGGTTTGAGTGTTCGTCCTGTCACAGAATAGACGCACCGCGAAGCGGGTAGGGTTCATTTGATTAATTTGAATTATTTGATTTATTTTCCCGCGAAGCGGGTCGAAAAATAATCTATAATTCACTTAACTAATAAATGCTTAGATATAAGATGAAAAGAATTTTTATTTTGACAATATTGACATTGATGGTTGGTAATCTATTCCCGAATGCTAATGCACAACATCAACTCATACCTCCTAAGCCAAAGCCACAGACTAAAGTCAGCGATCCCGATGGCTACATTAATGGACATGGATATGTCGACCTTGGACTTCCAAGCGGAACCAGGTGGTCAACTTGCAATGTGGGCGCCTCCTCACCATCAGATTATGGATCTTATTTTGGTTGGGGTGAGACAAGACCGAAGTCAAATTATGATTGGAGCAACTGTTTCGATTGTCTTGATAATAGCGGTAATAGGTGGGATTTCTACAAAATTGGTGGAAATACACAGATATCACCGTACAGTGGTCATGACACAGCCCGGGAAAATTGGGGAGGAACATGGAGGATGCCGACAGAGACAGAATTGGAAGAGCTAATTAATAAATGTACATGGAGATGGACCTCGATAAACGGAAAGAAAGGTTATGAAGTAACTGGACCGAATAAGAAATCTATCTTCCTGCCTGCTGCTGGCTATAAGGACGGTACGGAGTTGGGCTTCGTGGGCGAACGCGGGGGTTACTGGTTAAGTACGTTGAATTCGGGCCATTCCAACTACGCCAGTTACCTTTACTTCCTCGATAGCAAACGAGGCACTGACTATTATTACCGTAGGTACGGTTTTAGTGTTCGTCCTGTCACAGAATAGACGCACTGCGAAGTGGGTCGAAAAATAATCAAAATTCTTTTGTATTACAATACAAAATAGCATGAAAAGAATTGTATTGTTGATAATGCTTATAATTGGTTCTGCTTGTTGCTATCATTATATCAAAGCACACATCAGTCAAACTAAGAATAGTTTTGATGATGCTAAACGGAATATAACTGTAAGCAATGCGGACGGTTTTATCAATGGTCATGGATATGTCGACTTGGGTCTGCCAAGCGGATTGAAGTGGGCTACCTGCAATATTGGAGCTTCAGTTCCGGAAGAATATGGCAACTATTATGCATGGGGTGAAACCACTACAAAAAAGAAATATTCAGAAGAAAATTGTACTGTTTACAGTAAAGACACAACGTGGCTGAAACAGTCAGGCATAATAGACGATTCCGGTAATCTCACACCGCAATATGATGCAGCCAATGTAAATTGGGGTGGCAGTTGGAGAATGCCAACAAGAATTGAATATGAAGAACTGATGAACTGTTGCAGATGGGGATGGAAAACATTAAATGGAGTTGATGGTGTCATATTTACCGGAAAAAACGACAAATCTATATTTATTCCTCTTGGTGGATGTGTTGATGAAAGTTCGGTAGATTTTACAGGTGATGACTGCATGATGTGGACTGCAACTGTTGATAAAACAGATCCGGAAGCTGCCACAGGATTATGTATTGGAAAAGATTGGCATAATATCAACTGGTTCGACAGGTTTTTAGGCCTTACAATAAGACCCGTAGCAAAGTTTTGACCAAAGTTTTGACACAAAAATAAATTCGTGTAAAAATCGGGGTATTTCATACAGGAAGCTCTTTAAAGTTTGGATATAGGAATTGCCTTACCTAACTTTGCATCAAACAAATTGGCAAGATTATGAAAACAGAAAAAAACAACAAGCAAAAGGAAAACATCGTAGCCGGAGCAAGTGGATTGGCAGGTGCCGCTGCCGGAGTTGCAGGAGCTGCCGTACTCTCTGCTGAAGAAGCGGAAGCTAAGGAATCAACTAATTCTTTGTCAGATTCCGCAACACACGGAAGGTCTGCCGTTAACGCTTCCGAAACCAATGACAATATAAAAAATCCGGAAGATACTTCAAATGATAATCTAAATGATGATGAGAACAATCCGGTAGAGAGATTAAATACACAAGAAATTCCGGAAGACCCCATTGAACCAGAGCCAATAATTTCAGCAGAACCGGAACCGGTTGATGAACCGTCTGATAATGATGATGTGCTGTCAAATAATATTGGAGAAGTTACAAGCAATCCTACAGATAGCACAGATAGCACAGATAACACAGATACCACAGATACCACCGGAGACATAGTTGCTGAAACCCGAATAGATGATGAGGCCGGAAATCTAACTGATAGTGACCTCACTGCAGAAGTTATTCCCGGTGACGATGAAGTTGTTGCCGGTGATGCGGAAGTTATTACCGTAAATGCAGAGGTTATTCCGGGTGACTATGCAGAAAATATTCAGAATGATGGTGTGGATGCTGTGATTGTTGAACCGGAGTTCGTTGAAGTTTCATTACATAACGACGATATGTTGGCTGAAGAAATATCTGTTAATCAGATAGACATAGATCTTCATGATGCGGATATCGATGTGCTGGGCTATGACAGATTAACAAATGAAAATGGGGATCAGATTGAAGCAGCAGCTGTAAACATCAACGGGAACTCTGCTCTAATTGTTGATACTGACCTTGACGGAACCGCTGATTATTTGATGAGTGATCAAAATAATAACGGAGTTATAGAAGGTCATGAGCAGATTCTTGTGCAAGACCAAGGATTTGAGATGCAACCTCTTCAGGATGCCGCCGGTTTCAATACGGCTCTGGCTCAAGATGATCTTCCGGATTACGTGAATGATGCTGACGTAGATATTTATATGGCTTGATTTTTTTAGGTTCAACTATGTCTGCACAAGATAAAGAAAAAACTATCATACAGGATTTCGACATCGAGGCAACATGCTTTGAGAATGATGCGTCTAAGTATGAAAACGAATTGCCGCCACAGTCAAAAGGCAACCGGAGTGATGATAGAGCATCAGGTTCAAATATATGGAAACGAGCCGCTAAGTCCGCCGCAGGGGGTGCATTCATTGGGAGTGCTGCTTTCATGACGGCGCAACATCATCAGGATTTCATGGAATCTGCATTGTCCGGCTTGCATGATGAAGACATTACCGGGCATGTTAATGATGTGGAAGTTTTGCCTGACTCCGGAGATGATGTGGAGATACTCGGAATAGCAAGCCAAAATGATCAGTTCTTAACCGACATGGATGGAGCCATTGATGGAGATGATGCAATCCTGATAGACATTAACGAAGATAATGCTATGGATTATATCGCTGCCGATATTTACAATCCGACACCCGATTTACTTGCATCTCATGATGAACCGGACTTTTTAAATGAATCGCTGTATGATGTATAGGTTATTAATACTTCCGCTGCTTCTGTTTACCCTCTGCTTCAGTGCTGAGGGGAAGACTTTCTTAGTGTCTGTCGGAATAGCTGATTATTCAAAATTCCCATCCCCCGCAAGTAATCTTGCGCTGACAGCAAAAGATGCGAAGTTGCTCGTTGATCTTTATTCTAAGAACACCACTGCGAGCTACTCTATACTTATTGACGACAAAGCCACAAGGGAAAGGATAATCAGCGCCATCAAGAGAGTGTTTGGCAAAGCTGAAGAATCAGATATCGTGGTGTTTTTCTTCAGTGGTCATGGTTATCCCGGTGGAATATGTGCAGCTGACGGCATTATAAGTTATTATGCCTTACGAAAGGCAATTTCGAGGAGCAAAAGCAGAAACAAGATGATGTTTGTTGACGCATGTCATTCCGGTGGCTTGAGGGTGAACGGCGGATCAGAACAAAGAATGGATACTACTGATTCGGAAACGAATGTAATGTTGTTCCTCGCCTCCAGAAACACCGAATATTCCATAGAAAGCCTTTCAATGAAAAATGGTTTTTTCACCACTTTTCTCGACAAGGGTTTGCGTGGCTATGCAGATAAGAATAAGGATAGGAAAATCACGGCCCGGGAACTGTTTGATTATGTCAGTAAGGAAGTACGCAAGATTTCTGATGACAGGCAACATCCTGTGATGTGGGGAAACTTTGACGACGATATGACGGTGATGGAATGGTGATAAGGGTCTAATTAGTTTTAGAAAACTACAATTAACCGAGATGCAAGAGATAATTCAGATAAAATGCCCTTTCTGCGGGTCGGTGCTGTCAGTAAAGAATCAGCCGGGTATCACGACTAAAAATGTCACATGCCCTATTTGTAAATTCAAGAATAGATTTGACAGGTATAAATGTGTTGGTCCCGATTCTTCAGGCACAGAAGATGTGAGGAAACATCAATTCGGATATAGAGCGACCCACGACAGGGGTGCGGAGGATAGCATGACGGATTTTCCTTCTGTAAATTTCACACTCGGCAGACTGGTCAGGGAAGATAACAAAGAAAAATATCAGTTGAAGCCGGGCAGAAATGTAAGAGGTAGGAAAGGACAGAAATCAGGTGCCGATATTCAGATTGACACAGCCGACAAACGGTCAATGAGCAGGGAGCATGTTGTTATAGAAGTGAAGAAGGAGGTTGCAAAGGGTTTCGTGCACTACATTTCCCTCTTTAAGGAGAAGGTGAATCCTACATTTGTAGGGTCGGAACAACTTATGTTTGGAGACTGCTTCATTTTGAATAGTGGAGATATAGTCAAGCTTCCGGATACCACTTTAAGGTTTGAGATTCCGGATGAGGAAGAAACAGAAATATGAGACGGGGTCTAAATTTGAATATAATGAAATATAAGGTCAAGATATATAGTATCTGGGAATTCGGAAGCCGTGTCGACAGCGACGGAAATCCTCATCAGGAGGACTACTTGTTTCCGTTGCCTGATGAAATCAAGGACTCTGACAGAACCTTTATCCTATGCGATGGCATGGGGGGACATGATGCAGGGGAGGTTGCGAGCAGAACTGTATGCGAGGCTATGGCAAAATCCATTCTTAATGACGGTCATGACAAGGATGGTGTATTCTCTGATGAAGATTTGACTAAGGCGATTGCTGATGCTTTTAAGGCTCTTGACTCCAAAGATACGGGTGCCGAAAAGAAAATGGGCACCACTATGACCTTTCTCAAGCTCCATAATGAAGGAGCAACTGTTGCACATATTGGTGACAGCCGGGTTTATCATATACGTCCGGGTAAAAATGGTTCTGACACCAAGATTCTTTTTGAAACCGAAGACCATTCTTTAGTGAACGACCTCATAAAGATAGGTGAATTAACCAAAGAGGAAGCCTTGCATTCCAAGCAAAAGAATGTGATAACGCGCGCTATGCAGCCGAATATGGGGCATAGACCTAAAGCTGACCTAAAGCACATCTCCGACATTAAGGCAGGCGACTATTTCTATATGTGCTCAGACGGCATGCTTGAACAGCCGGAGATGAATGATGGCGAAAGTATCAGGAACATCTTCTCCGATGCCATAAAATCTGACAATGAAAAAGTTAGAATCCTAAAGGAAGTCACTAAAAGCAATCACGATAATCACTCTGCCTTGATAATTCATGTTACGGATGTCGATAACAGATCTACTCAGGAAGGTAGAAAACCCAATACATTCTCGAAATGGTTTGACAAACTGCTCGGAAAATAATTATCCCTTACTCCCTATCACGATAATTCATCATTTATCATTTATCATTTATCATTTATCACTGCGCTTTTTTTTATTTTAGGCGAACCGAATTGGAACGGTATTTGTTAATATTTACGAAAAACACAAAAAAACGATAGAAAAACACAAAAATCAATACTTATGAACTTCAATAATTTCACAATCAAGTCGCAGGAAGTTATCCAGAAAGCTATTGACTATACTCAACAAGCCGGTCAGCAGCAGATTGAACCTGTGCACATTTTGAAAGCCATTATATCTGAGAGTGAGACTATTGTCAACTTCATCTTCCAGAAACTCGGAGCGAACCTAAACGCTGTGAACATGGCGATAGAAGCCGATATCAAGTCTCTGCCAAAGGTTAGTGGAGGCGATGTGGTTCTTAGCCGTGACTCAAACGAGGCTATGCGTAAGGCTCAGGACTTTTCCAAGAAAAACGGTGATGAATACGTCTCTGTAGAGGCAATGCTGATGGGTATTCTTCAGACAAAATGCAATGCATCAAGAATACTTAAGGATGCCGGTGTGACAGAAAATGGCCTCGACGCAGCCATCAAGGAATTGCGTAAAGGCAATAAGGTTACCGGTCAAAGCGCCGAAGAATCCTACCAGGCTCTCAGCAAATATGCCATTAATCTGAATGATCGTGCCAGAAATGGCAAACTTGACCCTGTGATCGGACGAGACGAGGAAATACGTCGTGTACTCCAGATCTTGTCGCGGAGAACTAAAAACAACCCTATGCTCGTGGGTGAGCCGGGTACCGGTAAGACCGCTATCGCGGAAGGCCTTGCGCAGCGTATCGTGCGTGGTGATGTGCCTGAAAACCTGAAGTCGAAACAGATTTACTCCCTCGACATGGGTGCCCTCGTGGCTGGTGCCAAATATAAAGGTGAATTTGAGGAACGTCTTAAGGCAATCGTAAATGAGGTGACTCAGAGCGACGGCGAGATTATCCTCTTCATCGATGAGATCCACACATTGGTCGGTGCAGGAAAGGGTGAAGGTGCGATGGACGCTGCTAATATCCTTAAGCCTGCACTTGCGAGAGGCGAGCTCCGTAGCATTGGTGCCACAACCCTCGACGAGTATCAGAAATATTTCGAGAAAGACAAGGCTCTTGAGCGTCGTTTCCAGAAAGTCATGGTCGACGAGCCTGACGAACTTGCCGCTATCTCGATTCTCCGTGGCCTTAAGGAGAGATATGAAAACCACCACAAGGTGCGCATCATGGATGAGGCTATCATTGCTGCCGTCCAGCTGAGCGTGCGATATATTACAGACCGTTTCCTCCCCGACAAGGCGATCGACCTTATCGATGAGGCGGCATCAAAGCTCAGACTTGAGATGGACTCTATGCCGCAGGCTCTTGACGATGCAACGAGAAAGATTCAGCAGCTTGAAATTGAGCGCGAGGCTCTCAAGCGTGAAGACAACAAGTATCGTCTGAAGGAGATTGACGAGGAATTGGCAAATATCCGCGACACCCAGAAGGCTTTGAAGGCAAAATGGCAGGCTGAGAAGAACGAGATCGACAAGATTCAGCAGAACAAGATTGATATCGAACAGCTCAACATTGAGGCTGAACGCGCTGAGCGTGAAGGCGACTATGCCAAGGTGGCAGAAATCAGATACTCCAAGATCAAGCAGAAAACCGATGAGATTGAGGCAACTCAGGAGAAGCTGCGTCAGCTGCAGGGTGACAGTGCTATGATCAAGGAAGAGGTTGATGCAGAGGATATCGCAGAAATCGTGAGCCGCTGGACCGGTATACCGGTTAAGAAGATGGCTCAGAGCGAGAAAGAGAAACTGCTGCACCTCGAGGAGGAACTGCATAAGAGAGTTGTTGGTCAGGAAGATGCAATCCGTGCCGTCAGCGAGGCTGTTCGCCGTTCACGTGCCGGCCTTAACGATCCCCGACGTCCTCTCGGTTCATTCATCTTCCTTGGTACAACCGGTGTAGGTAAGACTGAGCTTGCCAAGGCACTTGCGGAATACCTCTTTGATGATGAGGATATGATGACCCGTATCGATATGTCGGAATATATGGAGAAGCACTCCG